>JAYUVJ010000300.1:0-3193 GCA_043754155.1 Acidimicrobiia bacterium | reverse complement strand
AAAAGACAGGGGGCTTCAGCAACAGAGATTTGGGAGATGGATTTCACTACCGAGGCATTTCTCTACCGAGGCATTTCAGTATCGGGGCTGGATGGTCAGACGAGGACCATAACGCGGCGGAGCCTGGCCACCCATCTGTAAATATTTCAGCACCCGGCCGCGATGAGGTCGGTAAGGCTCAAGAAGGGCCAACATTTCTTCGTCGGTTCCCCTGGGTTTGGAAGCCAAATTCCAGGAGACCCAGTTCTTTAGGTGGTAGTCGCCAACACTCACCGCATCGGCGTCGCCAAGTGCCACAAGGCCAACCTCCGCAACGGTCCAAGCCCCGATTCCTGAAAGTTTTAACAACACTGCACTGGCGGCTGCTTTGGGCATATCTGCTGCTTCGCGCAGCCGGTGTCCATACGTGGCCGCTCGTCGAATTGTGTCACCTCGTTTTGCTTCCACCCCTGCAGCATGAAATACAAAGGATTGAGACTGGGCAACCCGATCCGGATCGGGAGGCAGTACAAGTAAGGGCGCTCCATCAGGTCTGGGAGCGAACTCCCCGAAATGGTGAATTAAGCGTGCATAGGATTGTCTGGCTTCGGTGCCTGTCACCTTTTGTTCCAACACCGATGGAATTAACGCTTCCCAAATGTTCTGCGTGCAGAGGATCCGAAACGCCGCATTTTGTTTGTGGAGTTTTGACATCGCTTCGCTTACGGCGGGAAAATCTGCAGTGTCATCGTTACAGCCCACCAGCACGGGAGCGCGCTCGGCCAGCCACATGGCCCCAGGTCCCCAAGATCGAGACTCGATTTCAGCGCCGATCTTGCGGACCCTTTGCGTCGCCGGGCCATCTGGGGTTCGAGTAGCGCGCCAAATTCCGGAGGCATCAAACTCCGCAGTCCGATCGGATCGACCTCGTTTTAGTGGACCCAACGTTTTGGCCAAATTTATAGAAAACGGTGGCGTGAATCGAACCGTCTCTTCTTGCCAAGTCGTCATAGCGTTCTCACCAACTTACTTTCAGAAGGCTGGAAGTGAAGACACACACTTACCGTGCCAGCCGACTACGCCAAAAGCCCGGTGCCGCGAAGGTGAGCAATCTCGTTGATACACCGCATACTGCGTTGTCCTGATTTGGCTGCCATTACGCGATGAATGCTGGTGTACTCAGGATGAAAGAAGCCCCCTACGGTGCTAGGCAGACCCAACACTGAAGCAAGGTAGGCGCCGATAACTCCGCCATGACAAACTACGGCAACCCGCTGCCCACTATGCGAACTTATGATTTCTTCAAACGCAGCGACCACGTCGGTCTTGAACAGCTGTGGATCCATCGAACCGTGCCATTCACCCTTGGCCATGGCTTGCCAAATCGGGTCGTTGGTGGCTTTTAGCTCCTCCACGGGAATATAGGTAGAGGAATCGCGATCCCATTCAGCCAACCGGTTATCAACGATTGGCGTAAGCCCAAAGTTGGCAGCTAGCGGCGCTGCAGTTTCACGGGCCCTGCGCATAGGTGAAACCCAGATGGCATCGAAGTGTTCTTCGGCCAGGTATTCGGCAAGTTTGTTGGATTGAGCCAAGCCTCGCTCGGAGAGCTGTGGATCCGCAGGGCCTTGGGCATCAACAATTTTCACGGGTAGGGCATGACGGGCGATTACAAGTTCCATGGAACGCCCAGTCTCCAACACCAAACGTGGGTAAACGAATCAACTGGGCAAGGTACTCCCATCACCAGGGAGACCAGGACCATGTTTAGGCTGGCGGGGCAGCGGCAAGGGCTTCATCCCAGGCGCAACCCCGAGCGAGTAATGCGCGATACGGCACCATCGCACGAACCTTGGAGACACCCAAGGCTGCGGTAAGGCGGTCACCGATTCGGTAGAGAGCTAACCACGCGTCCTCGTCGACGGAACCTGCCACGATTCGAACCTCGTCGGCAGGATGAGCACGTCCTAGGAATTGGATCTTGTGGTTGTACTGATCGCTCCAAAAGTACGGTACAGGCCTATAGGGAAGCAGGTCCCCGTTAAGGACACCAGCCAGATGTGAAGCCATTTCTGCCGCGTTGGTCCAGTGTTCAATACGCGCCAACGTTGGTTCGCTTGCTGCCCCTTGGGCACTGCCACCTGAGTTTGGAGCCGAGGGGGGCCTGAGCGGCCACGGCAGAGGGAACGATGCAATGTCACCTGCAGCAAAGACCCCGGGGATCACTGAACCAGTACTGGAGAGAGCCCGGCAGTACTCGTCGACCCGAACGCCGTTGGTGATGTCGATGCCGGAATCGCTCAACCATTCGGTATTGGGGATGGTGCCGATGCCAGCGACCACCACATCGGCGGCAAGGGTTGAACCATCACCCAGAAACACACAACCATTGGTGATGGCAATAACTTCAACACCGCAACGCAAGGTGACCCCGTGGCGGGCATGGAGCGAACCGCAAGCGGTACCCATTTCGTCGCCCAGAGCACGGCTCAACGGGATAGGAAGCTGTTCGATGATGGTTACCGTCGCCCCTTTGGCCGCGGCAGTAGCGGCAATCTCGGCCCCGATAAAACCCGCACCGATCACGACGAGCCTGGTTCCTTCGATGAGGAGCGGCTGCAAGGCCTCACTGTCGAGCCGAGTGCGGATGGTATGCACGCTTGGTTTTAGCAAACCCGAATCGATGATCGAAGGTGACAAGGACCGCGCCCGCACACCAGTGGCGATCACCAAAGCATCGTAAGGAAACGAGTAGTCAACCCCATCGGCGACGCCACGCACTACGCAGGCGTCGAGATCAAGGCCAGCGGCAGCCACGCCAAGGTGAAGATCGACATGCAATGCAGCCAGCTCTTCAGTGGTGCGCAGAGTGATTCGATCGCCGTCCCAAGCCCCGGCAAGAAACTGTTTGGAAAGAGGAGGGCGATCGTAGGGAATCACCGTTTCGTCGCTCACGATGGTGATGGGGCCAGCGAACCCTTTTGACCGCAGCGATTCCACCGTCCGCAAACCCGCCAGCGATGCACCAACAACAACGAGACGGGCATCAGAGGAAAGTGTCCACGCTCTAGCCGGTACAGGGCTGGAAGAACTCATGCTTAAAGGGTCAGGCCCTTGGCGGTTACCGGTGACAAACGCATGATTTGCGGACGAGCGGCCATCAAACCAGCAAGCTTTGGACCTAGTGCGGCCATAGCGGGGCTGCCGCTGTGGT
>JAYUVJ010000299.1:0-2481 GCA_043754155.1 Acidimicrobiia bacterium | reverse complement strand
CGGGTGCCGTAGGCATGGGGATGCGGCGAGAGGACTGGCTGACGCATCAATATGAAGGATACCGATGCCTTGGCGGGTCGAGAAGCTCTGGGCACAGGCTTTGGTTTCAGTGGCCCGGTTTCTTCTCAGAATTTCTGGGTTTTCGTGCTTTGCGTGCCGGTTACTACGGAGATTTGGGGCGGTTCAGGTGGGATTGGCGTGTGGTTTGGCCATATCGAAGAGGGGTGGGGTGGGCCGCCTCTAAGGTGTCGGCGTGGTTCCCCCCCGTTTTCAACCCCTTCTTGATGAAACTGCGCCGCTGGCTAAGCTTTTTGCCGACGCTGGGTTCAAGCTGTATTTGGTCGGGGGGATTGTTCGCGACACGTTGCTGGGCCGTACCCGTGCTGAGTTGGATATTGACCTCACCACTGATGCAAATCCCGACGAGATCGAACGGTTAGTGCGCCTAGCCAATCCAACTGCGATGTGGATGCAGGGTAAGCGTTTTGGCACGATTGGAGCTGCGTTTACCACGCCAAATGGTAAGCGTGATTATGAAATTACCACCCATCGCGGAGAGGTGTACCACGAGGATTCGCGTAAGCCTGATGTGGTGTTTGCGACGGATATTGCTGCGGATTTGTCGCGCCGTGATTTCACCGTGAATGCCATGGCATTGGATTTGGCCTCGCTCGAGTTGATCGATCCTTTTGACGGTGCGCTCGATTTGGTGAACGGCCGCTTGTGTACCCCGCTTTCGCCCACCGAGAGCTTTTCCGATGATCCTCTACGAATGTTGCGGGCCGCCCGGTTTATTTCCGGATTTGGCTTCAAGCCTGATCCCGAGTTGTTTGATGCGGTGGTGGCGTTACGTGACCGGATGAAGATTGTTTCGGCCGAACGGATTCGTGGCGAACTCGACAAGTTGCTTGTGACCGCTAATCCTGCTGCGGGGTTGTGGTTCTTGGTCGAAACGCGTTTGGCGGATTCGTTCCTGCCGGAGCTCTCGGCAATGCAGTTGGAGCAAGATCCCATTCATCGTCACAAAGATGTATTGGCACATACGATTGCTGTGGTGGAGAAAACGTCACCGGAGCGTGTGTTGCGTATGGCCGCGTTGTTGCACGATATTGCCAAGCCCAAAACCCGCTCAATCGGCCCGGGAGGGGTTTCGTTCCATCATCACGACATTGTGGGTGCGCGTATGGCTCGGGATCGTCTGCGCGCTTTGAAATATTCCAACGAGGATGTTGCCGATATCAGCGAGCTGGTGGCACTGCATTTGCGGTTCCATACTTACTCGATGGGTTGGACCGATTCTGCGGTTCGACGTTACGTGCGCGATGCCGGTCCGTTGCTCGACAAGTTGAATGAGCTCACACGGTGTGACTGTACGACGCGCAACCCCCGTAAGGCGGCCATGTTGGCCAAGCGAATGGACGATTTGGAGGTTCGTATTGCTGAGCTTCGGGCGCAGGAAGAACTCGATGCCATTCGTCCGGATCTCGATGGTGCTGCGGTTATGGCTCATCTCGGGATTACCCCTTCGCGTGCCGTTGGGGAGGCGCTTGACATGTTGCTAGAGGCCCGTATGGAGCATGGCCCCCTGGAGCACGAAGATGCCATTGCCCGGCTTGATGCCTGGTGGGCCGCTCGTTCTGTTGAATCCGGCCGTGGGGGTTCCGGCCGTCCAGGTGCGCGAGGATCGAAGGGTTCTGATTCAGGTTCTGTTGCTGCTCCGGAGGCGGGCGCTTCTTTTGGGCCTGAAACTTCACGAGCTATCAGCACCGATTCGGTCCCTAAGACCGATGAGCCTGCCGCGTCTTCCAATGACGGGCCTGTCGCGTAGGCTATGCGGGTTCTGGTCATTCACTGTCATCCGGATCCGGCAAGCTTCAACCGGGTTCTCTGTGACACGGCCATTACTTCGTTGATATCGGCGGGCCATAGCGTCGACCTGATTGATCTGTATGCCGACGGTTTTGAAGCCCGTCTCTCCGCCGCTGAACGTGCGGTGTATGAAACTGCCGATCCGATTCTTGATCCATTGGTTCGTAAGTATGCAAATCTAGTTCTCGGTGCCGAAGCGCTAGTGTTTGTGTACCCAACGTGGTGGTGGGGCATGCCGGCGATGCTCAAGGGTTGGCTGGAACGGGTCATGGTCACTGGCGTTTCATTCACCCTTGATCCTAAGACCAACAAGGTAACGCCCAATCTGAACAACATTATTCGCGTCGTCGGTATAACCACCTATGGATCGCCCCGTTGGGCCATGTTTGGTTTCAATGATGCCGGTCGACGCTTAGTTACTCGCTGTGTCCGCATTCTGGCTAATCGGGTGCGTTGCCGTTCCAAGTGGCTTGGCCTTTACAATCTGGACGGGTGTACCAACGAGGATCGGGTTGCCTTTGTTGAGCGAGTTCGTGTGGAGATGGCTGCACTATGAACTCGGCTGACGCTCCTCAGAAGGCTGCAACGAGTGGAAAGACTCAGGCGGCCGAG
>JAYUVJ010000298.1:0-5734 GCA_043754155.1 Acidimicrobiia bacterium | reverse complement strand
GATCGAGTTGGCCGTTTTGCGATCCAATCCCATTTGTAGGCGCTCGGAATTGGTTACGAACAAATCGTCGCCGACGAGTTGCACTTTCCCTCCGAGGGCATTGGTGAGCGACGCCCAGCCTTCCCAGTCGTTTTCGGCCATACCGTCCTCGATGGACACGATGGGGTACTTACCAGCCAGTTCAACCCAGTAGGCCACCATTTCTTCACTGGACAGCGATCGGCCTTCACCGGCGAGCACATACTTGCCACCCTTGTAGACCTCACTCATGGCTGGGTCGAGGGCAATGGCCAACTGCTCACCCGGTGTGTACCCGGCCAACTGAATAGCTTCGATCAGCAGCTTCACGGCGTCTTCGTTGAGGGCCAAGTTTGGGGCGAAGCCACCTTCGTCGCCTACAGCTGTGGACAGGCCACGGTCGTGGAGCAACTTTTTGAGCGTGTGGTAAGTCTCAACACCCCACTGCAGGGCTTCGGAGAACGACGACGCGCCAACGGGCATGACCATGAATTCCTGCATGTCGATGGTGTTGTCAGCGTGGGCGCCGCCATTGAGCACGTTCATCATCGGGACCGGCAACACGTGTGCGTTGGGTCCACCGATGTAGCGGTACAGAGGGAGGTCAAGCTCTACTGCCGACGCACGAGCAACGGCCATGGACGCACCGAGCGTGGCATTCGCGCCGAGACGGGCTTTATTTGGGGTGCCGTCCAGATCGATCATGGCGAAGTCGATGGTGCGCTGATCGAGGGCTTCGTGGCCGGTGAGTAGATCGCGAATTTCGGTATTTACGTTGGCGACGGCCTTGGACACGCCTTTGCCCATGAATCGCTTGCCACCATCACGCAACTCGACAGCTTCATGCTCACCAGTCGAAGCGCCGGAGGGAACGATGGCTCGGCCACGTGCGCCGCTTTCGAGCAAAATTTCCACTTCAACGGTGGGGTTTCCGCGTGAATCCAAAACCTCGCGACCGATAACCGCTTCAATATTGCTCATAAGACCCTCAAGGAAGTAGTGGGAACAGCCTTCATTCCACGCTGCAGAAGTTCACCAAACTAGTGGATGATGTTCGCCGATCGGCGTCGCACGTATGTTCGCATAGGTTCGCATGGAATCACCAAGATGTAATTTCTCACATCGCCGGTCTGCCAGAAGTGACCCTCTTGCGTATGTGGCCCGTTGTTCTGAGTAACGTCGCCGCCATGAGCGAGCAGTCCCAGCCAGAGTTACAACCGAGAACCGGCCCCTTAACGGTTGTTGTTGTGAACCCAAATTTGTCTCGTCGTCGATGGGTAAGCCCGCTTGCGCTTGCACTCCCCCAGCACACCATCGTTGATAGTCGTGACGACCATGATCCCGAAACGGTCGATGTGGCGGTGGTTGGTTGGATCGGCAACACGGATTTGGGACGATACGCGCGCCTACAGATGATCCAGTCGTTGTGGATGGGCGTTGATCGGCTTATTGAAAACCTGTCGATTCCTGCGAACATTCCATTGGCACGCATGGTCGATCCCGGTATGCCCGCTTCTATGGCCGAAACGGTGATGGCTCATGTGTTGGCTGCGCACCGTCGCTTTGATGATTACGGTCGGTATCAGCGGGAAGCTCTTTGGCGGACGCATCGGCAACCTTTGGCCTCTGAGCGCACCGTTGGGGTGTTTGGGCTCGGCGAATTGGGAAGTCGATGTGCACAAGCGCTGCGGGCCTTGGGGTTTCGAGTTGTTGGCTGGAGCAGGAGTGGCTCAGCCGTCGACGGGGTCGAGGTGTCCACAGATCTTGTCACCACGTTGGCGCAATCGGAGATCGTGGTGAATCTCCTGCCACTCACCCCGCAAACGATGGGATTGTTCTGCGCGCAGACTTTCTCGCAGATGTCTCCTGGGGCAGTGTTCATCAATGTGGGCCGTGGCGCCCACGTGATCGACAATGATCTCCTCGCTTCGCTGGACTCGGCTCAGCTGCGCCATGCAGTGCTTGATGTCTTCAATGAAGAACCGCTTCCACCACAGCACCGATACTGGTCACACCCTCACGTCACGGCTACGCCGCATATTGCTGCGGAAAGCGAACCGGTCACATGCGTCCCCGTCATCGCAGAAAACATTCGACGATTGACTGCCGGCGAACCGCTGTTGCACCTCGTCGACCGCCACCTCGGCTATTAATTCCGCTCTGAACCCCATGTTTGGCGACGTTCTCAAACCCGTTGTTGGGCTCTGTCGGTTGCACTCTGTCGGTTGCACTCTGTCGTTTCAAACCCAAATCCGCGGCCTCGATCGGGTTGGGCTACGTCCTTTAGTTCGTCCTAGTCCGTCGTTCGGTCCGTCGTTCGGTCCGTCGTTTTGGTGTCGGTTAGATCTGCCGCTGAGGCTCAGCCTTTTGAGCGAACGGGGCGCCGTACTTCGCCCAATTTAATGCGAGCCCAGTTGGCAGAAATATCTTCGGCGGTGACAATCATCGACGCATCGAAATCATCTCGCGGAAATACATGAGGATGACGAAATACTAAGCGATCATGCAATCGGTCCAGTACCTCTGCCAGCGTAAACCACCCCTCCTCCTCCGCTAAGCAAGCGTGAAAGAAGGCTTGAAAGGCAACGTCGCCCAGTTCGTCGGCGTAGTGGGCAATGGCCTCATCGCTTGGCTCAACGGGAGTTCCAACGCCAAGATCAGCGAGAACAAATTCGCCGAGCGCTTCTACTGCTTCCACCAGCTCTGCGGCCTCTTCCAGAACGTAGGGCGCTAAGGATGCAGCGCTTTGTTGTGCGTCCCACGGACAATGTTCGCGAAGAGTACGCATGAGGCTGTGCATCTTGGTCGCGCTCACGCTAAGCGAATCAGGTATTTCGGGGATGTAGAGCGAGGTGAGGTGATCCGCGGTGATGCGTTGGTCAAGTTCGTGCCAGTCCACGTTTGTGATCAGTTCGTCAGGAAGGCCGAGGCGTTGGAGCACGGTGATGTGCGGCAGGGTTGAAGCATCCAATACCGCTTCGCTCAAGGCCAATTTGATCTCGCTCAACACCGCTTGATTGTGGCATTGCGACACCAGATAAGGCCCAGGCCTACCGGTGACATCATCGGCAAATTGGTGGCCGTCGATGATGGTTATTCGCTCGGAGAGCGGGTCGCGTTGCAGCCGAATCCACGTGAGATCAACGAAGGACAGCGCGGGGATCACTGCGACGGTAACGCCACGAGCCTCGCTTTGAGCTAACAACATTTCGACTGTGCGCTCAGCGACAGCGGGCGAACCCGGCACCGCGTAAAGAATCCGCCCGTGAAGGTTTACCTCAGTGAAAAGATGCGACACAATCGACGCATACACCTCGTCGAAGGTGGCGTGGGTCTCGTAGAACTGATCAAACGAAATCGCATCGGGAACTGCGGATGCTGCGGGGTGACGGGCGGTGCGCAGGTATCGGTGCTCGTTCGCCTCAATCGCCCGCAGCGTGCCGAGCGTAAGCATCGTCTCATCGGCCGGACCCAACCCAATCACAACAATTTCAGGCATCAAAACAACCTCAGCTTTACCTTGCCCAGCCTTGCCTCAGCCTTGATCAGCCAACTGGGCGATTAGTGAGTGCGGGACCGCCGAGGATTTTGGCTGTCGGAGCCTTGAATTGAGGGATTTCGCCCGACCGATCAATTGCACCAAACGACGAGTCAACGCTCATTTTGGCGGTGTTCAAACGCTTGAACACCGCGTCTTTCACCGTGGTCTTCGAGAAGGCCGTCATTGTGTCGGGGAGGGTAGATTGAACGTCGGAGAAGTTTGGACTTTTGCGGCTGATCACCGAGAGAATGTGGAACCCAAACTGGGACTGTACGGGCTGGGAAAGCTCTCCGATTTTCAGTTTTGTTGCTGCTGCTGCGAACTCGGGGACGAACTGCTGAACGCTGGAACAGGGCAAAACGCCGCCTTGCGCACCGGATCCGGTATCGGATGATTCCTTCTTCGCAATGGCTGCGAAATCGCCACCGTTTTCGATTTCGACACGTATCCGTTTGGCATCATCGAGGCTGGCAACAAGGATGTGCCGAATGCAAGTTTTAGCGAACAGTTCACCGTGCTTGGCAAAAAATTCTTTAGGCGTTCCACCGTTTTTGGTAGCGGCCACATACATGGCCTCAACTTCGGCCTGGGTATTGATTTGGGTATCCACAAAATACTTCGACAATTTATTGAACACCTTTTGGCCCCCAACGGCCTTGGTGAGCTCGGCCACAACCTTGGGGTCACGCTGGATTGCACCGAGGTTCTGGGCCTGGTACTCGGCGTGAATTGCGGTGGCGAACATCAAACTATTCAAATTGTCGGCCACAAAGCCGCCTGACCATGCGCCGGTGTCGGTCTTCACTGGCGAGCCAGGCTGAGCCAAAAGAGCCGAGCCTTTGAGGTGATCCTCGAACTGAGCCTTGGAAACGCTGGCCCCGTCGATCACGAGAACCTTGCCGTCAAGTCCACCGGCACCAGCGCAGGCAGATCCGATCAGCGAGGCGAGGGCTAAACCGCCGAGAAGGCGAAGAGCCAACTTTGGACTGCCCGAAGGGCGGCGAGTTGACGACATGGACGAGACAGGCGAGACGGACGAATTCACAGCCGCAGAGCCTACCGGGAGGTCGAGGTCTCGGCGTGCCGCGCCGAATTACCCGTGATGGTTTTGGTTTGCAGGGCAAACTTCGGGCGTTAGCCGCCAAAGCCAGTCGCTTCAAGAACCTTGTCCGCGGGCCCACCTCGTGTTGGCACGCCGCCACAAGGCTAGACCCGAGGGTAAAGCTCACCCAAGAAGGCCAGGAGGGTTTCAATGATGTTGATCCCGGCTTTCATGGGATAAATCAGCACCTGTTCTTTCGCTTTGTAGATGGCAGTGCGCGACAGGCGTTGCAAGCGAACTTCTTGTGACGTTTTGAGGTCAACCGGGCTCATTTTCACGGCAATTGCTCCGGTCATCAGCGAAGCACCCATGCCTGCGGCTTTGGTTGCGGTCACCTCGCGCAGGCCAATTCGGTGACATTCCGCTCGGAGGTGGGCCACTTCGAGGAGTGCTTTGGCCCGGGCGGGAATTGGTCCGTAGCGGTCGATCCATTCGTTGGCAATATCGTCGACATCGCCGTGGCTGGTGACGACGGCTAAGCGACGGTACGCGTCGAGGCGTAATGGTTCTTTGCCAATGAAGTCGTGCGGGATGTTGGCATTGATGGCCAGATCGATCTTGATTTCTGCGGGTTCTTTGGGCTTCTCTTCGCCCTTTAACTCACCGACGGCTTCGATAACCATTTGGCTGTACAGGTCGTAGCCAACGGCGGCGATATGTCCGGATTGGTCACCGCCAAGGATGTTGCCCGCCCCACGGATTTCTAGGTCGCGCATGGCGATCTTGAATCCTGATCCCAATTCGGTATGTTCACCGATGGTTTTCAAGCGTTCATATGCCTCATCGGAGAGTTTCACATCGGGTGGATAAAATAAGTACGCATACGCTCGTTGGCCGCTGCGCCCTACTCGTCCGCGTAATTGGTGAAGCTGTCCGAGTCCAAGGCGATCGGCTCGGTCTACGACGAGGGTGTTTACGGTGGGCATGTCGATGCCGGTTTCGATGATGGTGGTGCATACCAATACGTCGTATTTGCCTTCCCAAAAGTCATACACGATGGTTTCGAGCGAACCTTCGTCCATTTGGCCGTGCGCTACTGCTATGCGCGCTTCGGGTACTAAGTCTTGGATCTG
>JAYUVJ010000297.1:0-6982 GCA_043754155.1 Acidimicrobiia bacterium | reverse complement strand
GACGGTGATTTGGAACGCCTCACCGGCGGGGCCGATGTGGTTTATGACTGCGTTGGAAGTTCTGCCTCGATCAGCGATTCGTTGGCCATGGTGCGCCCGGGTGGACGGATTGTTCTCGTCGGTATGCCCGCCACGGTGAAGGTAGACCTCACCTCACTTTGGCATCGAGAAGTAACCCTGGTTGGTGCTTATGCCTACGGAGTTGAACCATTGGCTGGCGGTCGTCGCACGTTTGATCTGGCCTTTGAGTTGGTGGCCTCGCATGATCTGGGCCGCCTGGTTGGGGCCACCTATCCCCTTTCTCGTTACACCGATGCACTCAGCCACGCTGCCAACGCTGGTCGACGAGGCACGGTCAAAGTGGCCTTTGATATGCGCGACGAAAAGGCCCGGAACCGCTGATGATTCTTACGTACACCATAAGCACACGTATTTTTGCTTCACTTACCTTTCACACATGCAGCACCATTGAGGGAGTTCGATTCCTATGAGCAAGTCTTACCGTGGTGCACGCCCCGGCTTTGTCCTCGAAGTCGATAAATCGACCCCACCATCACTGTTTTGGCACGGTGAGGGTTTCAAGCTCGAACGCCTGCCGGTCGGTTCCCGAGTTATTTATGCCCCCGAGCCTGAACAGCCGCTGGCCGATCCACGTGGTGCTATCCGCAATGCGCTGTTGAACCCGATTGGCGATTCACAACCCCTCCCAAGTTTGTTGTTTGCCGGGATGAAGCTCACCATTGCCTTCGACGACATTTCGCTTCCGCTCCCACCCATGGAACGCCCCGATATCCGCCAAATGGTGATTGAGGAAGTATTGGAAATGGCTGCGGCCGCCGCCGTCGATGACGTGGAAATCATTGCCGCGCTGGCCCTGCACCGTCGCATGACCGAGGCCGAACTTCGCCATGCTGTTGGTGACCGGGTCTATGACGCGTTTGCACCATCGGGCAAGCTTTACAACCACGACGCTGAAGATCCCGACGGCCTTACCCATCTTGGTGACACGCCACACGGCGAGAAGGTCATCATTAATACGCGCGCAGCCGAATCGGATCTGCTCGTGTACGTCAACATCAACCTCGTCGCTATGGACGGTGGCTGGAAGTCAACCGCTACCGGACTCTCGGGCTATCAAAGCCTCAAGGCTCACCACAACGTGCACACCATGCGAAATTCGCGGTCGTTCATGGACCGTCACAAGAGCGCACTGCACTCCTCAAATTGGCGCATGGGCAAGGTCATTCAAGATTCCGGCGTAAAGATTTTCCAGATCGAAACCACGCTGAACAACGACGCGTTTCCCGCACCGTTCGACTTCTTACAAAAACGCGAATGGGAATGGAACGCCCGAGATCGAGCCTCGTTCATCGCCTCCTCCACGGCTCTGCAACGCACGCCTGCCAAGCTTCGCCGGAACATTTTTCACAACATCAAAGCCCCGCACCGTATGACCAGTGTGCAAGCCGGTGAAGTGGAAGCCGTGCATGAAGTGACTACGGCGAACGTGTACCGTCAGCAACTCGTGGTGGTTGAAGGCCAAACCGATGTGCTCACCATGGGGCTGCCGTACATTTGCCCTTACAACGTGAACTCCATCATGAACCCCATTTTGGTGATGTGCATGGGCCTCGGCTACTTCTTCAACATGTACAAGAACAAGCCGCTGGTTCGTGAAGGTGGCGTTGTCATCATGACCCACCCAACGCCGTGGGAATTCCATCCGGTGCACCACCCCAGCTACATCGATTTTTTCGAACAAGTCCTTACCGTTACAACGGATCCTGAAGTGATGGAGAAGGAGTTTGAGAAGACCTTCGCTGAAGACGAGTGGTACCGCCACCTCTACCGCACCAGCTACGCCTACCACGGGGTTCACCCGTTCTATATGTGGTACTGGGGCGCCCATGCCATGCAGCACCTCGGCAAAGTCATCATCGTGGGTGGCGATCCAAAATCGGTCCGTCGCTTGGGCTTCACCCCAGCAACCTCGATGCGAGATGCCCTAGAAATGGCTACCGACGTTGTTGGCCGCGATCCTTCCATCACCCACATTCACAATCCGCCCATCTTCATGGCCGACGTGCAGTAGTAGGTGCGCATATGAAACTCAGCTCCTCTCGTCTGCAGGATTTAACCCCGGCCAAGATTGTTTGCCTGTCAGTCATTGCCGTGTCGTGTTTGATCATCGGTGTGCGGATCATTTCGCGAGGTCACCTATGAGCGTGTCCCCCGTCGGTGACGGCCATGTTGACAGCAAACCATGGCGTCGTGGCCCGTTAGTGAAGGCCATTACGGATCGGGCCGCTTCGATGTCTGCGCTCCCCAGGCCCAAGCTCCCAGCTCGCATGCAGGGTTTCCCGTACCGTGCGCCTGCCATGCCGGGCAACGCCGAGCCGCTTGTTGTTGAGAGTGAATTGGGCGTCGGCTACGACACCGAATGGGCCCGCGGTCCAGGTGCACGTGTTACCCGTCGGGTCATTCAGGCAGGTTTCCTGAGCCCGGCACTACGCGCGCTTACTGCACCCGACATTCGTGGGCTAGACCGCATCGAGGCATTGAACGGCCCGGTAATTTTCGTAGCGAACCATCACAGCCACCTCGATACGGGGCTGCTCTTGACGTCGCTGCCGTATCGGTTTCGCAAACGCGCCATCGTGGCTGCAGCTGCCGACTACTTCTTTGACAAGCGCTTTAAGGCAACGGTAAGCGCGCTGGTATTGAACGCGGTACCGATCGAACGACGCAAAGTATCCCGCGACTCCTCCGATCAGTTGCTTGCCCTGTTGCGCCGTGACTGGAGCCTGATCATCTTCCCCGAAGGCGGACGCTCCAGCGATGGTTGGGGTCAAGAATTCAAACCCGGCGCCGCGTTCCTAGCCATCCGCCGCGTTTGCCCGATCGTGCCAGTGCACATCGAAGGCACCGACGAAGTGCTTCCCAAGGGCAAATCAGTCCCGAAACGTCACAAAACCATCGTGACCTTCGGTGATCCCATAATGGTGACCGAAGGTGACAATGCACGTGAACTTACCGTTCGCATAGAAGCCGCAGTAACGCTGCTTGGTGATGAACAGCGCAGCGATTGGTGGACCGCCAGACGGCTTGCTGCTAGCGGCACTTCAACCTCACTCTCGGGCCCAACCGGAGTTGTTGGATGGCGTCGCCAATGGGACCGCACCACCGCAAAGGCCGCCAAGGAAATCAAATCAGAACAAGGCGACCGCAACTGGCCCTAAGGTGCACGAAGTATTTGTATAAGGGAGAACTGTGCCCCGGGCCGTTGAAACTAAACGCTGACGATCAATTCGAGACTTAGCTCGTCGAATCCGAATCGTACCCAAGCGAGGCCGGCTTCGGTTGCGTATCCAAGGCCTCGAGCGCTCCCCTAGTCGCCATCCAACCTCGACCGTCGGAAGATCTCGGGAAGGAACGTCAGGTTGCTCACGCTTGATCGCGTTACTGTTCAGAAGCGACGCGTGAGGCACTTATGGGCGTGAGGCCTCGTTGCACAAGAATCGAATTCAAGGGTGCTTTTGTAAGTGGCATATTGGGCCCAGCCTTCGCGATTGGCGTTTGCTTGGTCGGTGCGGGAGAAGGCTTCATCACGGCCACTTTCTTCTTCGAACTCCCTTTGGCTGGTTGATTGATTGATCGTGTTGGCTCGGGGCCCTTCAAGGCCAGGCTGTTCGGTAACGTCGTAGTTGGAGCGAGGGTAGGGGCGGGCTTGGTTTGAGTGGCGGCCGTTTGAATTGCGGGCGAGGCGGGAGGGGACCCTATTGCTGCTGGCTTCGCGGCGGCTCCCGATTGAATCTCTGGTGACGGCCCATTGTTCTTGGTTGCTTCTGATTTTTGCGCCACTGGTTTCGCTGGATCGGGCGTACTAATAATCTCAACGTTTCCCGTTGGGGCAATACCGAAGACCGTGTCGGCTTTACCTGCCAAAAGGGTTGGTGTAATCGGCGACGTGGCGGGGTTTGGGGTCACCGCTACGGTCGGCGTGGCAGTTGCGGAAGCAGTCTTTGAGGGCGCTGCAGTAGGAGCCGGAGGTTTTGATGTGACCGTTGTTGTTGGGAGCGTTGTTGTGGCCACCGTTGCCGTGACGGTTGTTGTTGGTGCGGCGATCGTCGTCGGCACAGCAGTTGTTGTCGGGGCCTCAGTCGTCGTCGTAGCTTCGGTGATGGTAATCACTGGAGCGGCGGTCGCCACTGGAGAAGTCGCTGTGGGAGTTGTCGCCGAGGTACCGGCCGCGGTGATCGTAGTAGCTGAAACTGGCCCGATTGCCGTGAGCAAGGGGGTCCAAACTGTTGGATCGGGCATACGATCGAATGGGTTCGGCATAATCCCATCAGTAACGAACACCGTTGCTGCGTTCCTAAGCTTCGTTTTGGAAACCACATTGGCGACCTGCGGGCCGAGGGTTCCATAAACAATGTGCCAAAACTTCGACGCCGGATATTGGTTTGTCCAGGCGTCTGGTGACCATGTGTCGTAGGTAACGGCGGAACCTTCAAAGTTCACGATCTGGTCGCCAAAAGGGGCCCAGCATTCCTGCGAACTTCCACCTGGATTCAAGATGTTGACGCCAGCATTAGCATGCACGACCGATTGTAAGTCTGCGTAGTATGCGGTGCTGTCGCAGGCCCAAGGAGTTTCGTCAAAAAAGATGTCGGTGATTCCGTACCAAGACTTGTAATTGGCGATATCGGTTTTGACCATTGCGGTTGATCGGGCCCCATAATTGGTATCTACGTATCCAAATAGCTTGATTCCCGCAGACCGAGCGGCGCCAAATTGTGCAACGAAAGCAGTGTTCTTCGCGGCTCCCGGTCCTGTGGCGATGTTTGCAACGGCGATGGATATGTCTGCGGATCCAGCCACGATTCGATCCCAATGCCCACCCGGCCAAAAGTACGCGGGTACACCAATTTTTAACGTTGACTGTGCCGAGGCACCGGGCGCGTTTCCATAAACTCCGGTGGCCAAGGCGCCAAAGCCCGCCAAAACTGCCGATGCAGCACGGGTTGCTCGACGATGACGTTTACTGCGGAACACGAGTCCTCCTACGAACTGTTTTTCCCTTCCAACCCTCCAAGGTCTTTCTCTCTATCGCCACCCACGGTGACGGACTTGAGGGACAAGTTGTTCTCTGCCAAGGTGAAATGTCGAATAAATACAGTTAACGGTCGATAACACACGACAAAAGGGTTCCGAACCCACGCGAAGGCAATGGTTCGCCCAATTGACCCCCACCGAAGTGAGGGTCATGAAATTTTTAACGATGCTACGAGACCGCGAACTAGCTCGGACGGCGTGCGCCCCAAGCAGGTTTCGACGAAGTGGTACGGTCAGCGGTGGCTGGTCGATCGCGGTCGCGTCCTGCCCATCTATCCCCTCGTGAAGCCGGGGCCGTGGAGCGCGGCACCCAGGCGCTGCTCCCGGCTTCTCGACCACCCGTTGGCTTCGCTCCCCAGGAGCGCTCCCCCGAGCCAGAAGCGCCCGAATTGTTGGAATTCGCCGCATCCCAACGAGCCGCACCGGCACCACCATTGGGACGACGATCAGTACGGGCGTAGGTATTACCCGGGGCCGTTGAACTAGCGCCACCAGAACGGCCAGCAAATCCACCGCTACCAGTTTTAGCCCCACGATCGCGATCAAACCCACCAGACCCACCAGGACGTGCACCGCGGTCGGCCGAAGGACCACGGGAGAATCCCGGGCGATCAGACGATCCAGCGGTTCGATTAAAGCCACCGGTACGAGGACGATCACCGCCAGAACGGTCAAAACCACCCGTCGAAGGGCCGGCGTAATTTGACGGGCGCCAAGGCTCATTACGACCCTCAATTCGACTGTCTGAACGGCCCTCAGAACGAGCACCAGATCCAGCGAAGGCAGGACGATCGGAACGTCCGGCGCCAGACTGCCAAGGCTTCGATGCGCCCTCAGAAGACCGTTCATCGGTACGGTCACGATACGAAGATCGTCCTGGCTCCTCGCCATATACACGGGTAGCTGGACGCTCGCCGGGAGCCTTCGCTGGCTGCCACGCCGGGCGAACCTCACTCACGAAACGATTTTCACGGGCCGGGCGGTCCTCACGGGCACCACGGTCAGAACCCCATGCAGGCTTACTAAATGACTTCGACGCCGAAGTAGTATCACGGTCGCCATCGGAACGATCAGGCCGGTCACCAAACGAAGGACGATCGCTGAAAGAGGGACGATCCCCGTAAGCAGGACGATCGTTACGGGCACGCTCGGTTTGCGCCGGACGATCACCAAAGGCTGAACGGGCACCACGGTCGGCAAACTTCGGTCGATCCCCATAAGCACCCTGTGACGGACGGTCACTTGAACTAGTCCGCTCTGCATAGGAAGGACGGGCGCCACGATCGGCAAAGGCTGGGCGGTCACCACGATCCGGGCGATCACCAAACGAAGGGCGACCACTACCTGAACGATCAGGACGATCACCAAACGAAGGACGTCCAGAGGAGCCACGGTCAAAAGAGGCGCGAGCCCCATCCTTGGCCCACGCAGGCGCACGGTCACCTGTCGGACGGCCACCGAAACCGGCAGAATTCTTTTCCCAAGGACGTGAACCACTTGATGGACGATCCCCGTAACCACCACGCGAACCGCCGCCGCCACGATTCTCTGATCCACGCGAATCCCGACCCCGTGAATCCGACGAGCCACCCTGGTATCCGCCAGGACCATTTGAACGGTTGTCTCTACTTGGCTTGCCGTTGCGATCAGTTAGCTGGACAAACTCGTCGTCCTCTTCGCCAATCCAATCACCCAGGGCCGTAGCGCGAGCCGGTGAAAGTAGCGCACGAGCGTCCGCAGAAATCACACGAACCTCTCCGAGTACTTCGCGAATATCCGCGCCGGTAACTTCTTCAACCTCAACACCCAAACGGCCAAACATCGCAGCCATTTGCTTGCGTTGTTCTTTTCGCATCAAACTCACCAC
>JAYUVJ010000296.1:0-2952 GCA_043754155.1 Acidimicrobiia bacterium | reverse complement strand
CTTTGAGTGCCCGTCGAGCGCCCTTACGCTTTCGTTCGAATGACACGGAAAGCGCCGTTGGCCGTTTAGCCTTGCTAGGCTGACATTCGCTGCCAGTGCTGCTCCACGACCGCTTCGAAGAGTGCTCCAGGGGTGTCAACCACGTTATGTAAGTGTCCAAAAAGTTCGAGGCTGATTACGCCCAACACGTTTGCCCAAGCGGTCATGCCGTTCATGAGCATGGCGTCGGATTCGGAGGAAACTATCCCAGCAGTTTTTCGAAAGACTACGTAATCCTTACGAAGTGCAGCGGGCACTTTTACGTCGGATCGGTACCCGTGCGCTTCCATCTCGACCATGAGGCTAATCAGGACCATGCTGTAGCGGGTTGCGGGCCCAATCGTGTCAGAAGGGGCGGCGTAACCGGGAACTGGCGTGCCAAAGAGCAATGCGTATTCGGAGGGGTTCACCATTGCCCATTGACGAATGGATCGGGTTATCGCCCGCCAGCGCGAGGCAAAATCTATCCGTTTTCGTACCGCGGCATCGGCCAGTTCTACGGTGACACCGAGACGTTCGTAGGAATCAATGATGAGACGAGTGAGCAATTCATCCCTGCTGGCAAAATAGCGGTAGATGGCTGAACTGACCATATTGAGATCGCGAGCGATGGCCCTGAGCGAAAGGTTTGCTGCTCCTTCACGCTCGATTTGCACTCGGGCGAGCCGAACAATTTCCGCGGTCAATTCAACCCTGGCGCGCTCTCGTGCTCCGGTCATGACGAACAGTGTAGTCAAGGTCACCACCTATGCTTGGACAAACGAGAGCATCGCTCTTGCTTTTCCTTGCACACTCCGCCATAGTGAGAGCACTGCTTCCAATCAAGAGCAGCGCTTACACTCCAGGAGAGAACATGCAAAATCACGTCGTCATTGGATCGGGCCCGGTCGGCTCTGGGATCGCTGCGCAACTCGCCGTGAATGGCACGCCCGTAACCGTCATCACCCGGCGCGGCGGCGGGCCCGATCATCGTCTCGTCAGCAAAATCAGGGCCAATGCCACTGATGTCGAAACTTTGGCACGCCACGCCACCGGGGCCGCAGCGATCTACAACTGCGTGAACCCTCCTTACCATCAGTGGGATACCGCCTGGCCGCCATTGCACGCTGCCATGATGTCCGCAGCCGAACAAACCGGCGCCGTACTGGTCATGATGGACAATCTTTACGGCTTCGGAACTGGCACACCGATGCCAATGCACGAGGGCGATCCCACCAACGCAACCGGGCCCAAGGGAGTCACACGCGCTCGGATGGAAGCCGAGTTGTTGGCCGCTCACGCCTCAGGAAAACTTCGTGCCACGTTCGCACGGGCTAGCGATTTCTACGGGCCGGGAGTTCTCGACGCAGTTCTGGGATCACGCGCTTGGCCCAAAATTCTGGCAGGTAAGAAGGTGGTGCTGCTTGGCTCATTAGAAGTCCCACGCAGCTTCAGCTACATGCCCGATGTAGTGCAAACCATGATCACTATCGCTGCAGATGAACGCGCCTGGGGTAAGCCGTGGCACGTCCCCAACGCTGCGCCACTTACCCAACGCCAAGTCGTTGAAGCCTTTGCACATGCGGCCGGAACGACTTCTCGCTGCAGCACGATTCCTCGCGGCATCATTAAAGCTATGGGAACGTTCAATCCCATAATGAAGGCAGTACTCGAAACCTGGTATCAGTTCGATTCGCCCTGGGTTGCCGATAGTACGCACACTGAGCAAATGTTCAACCTTCATGCCACACCTTTTGCGCGGGGAGCCGCAGAAACTGCAACTTGGTGGCGGGCACGTTTGGCTGCAGGTGAACAGTAACCTTGCTCTATGACAATTGCTTCGACAACCGATTCCCAATCAAAACCTTTTGCAGCAACGAAAGTGGCATTCCTTGGGTTGGGGGTAATGGGCGGGCCGATGGCTCGTCATCTGTTAACGGCTGGTCATTGCGTCACCGTGTACAATCGCACCACGGCAAAGGCAGAAACTTGGGTCAAGGCCAACACCACAAACGTGGCACCCGGTGCGAGCATCGCCATGGCTGAAACCCCAGCATTGGCGGTGACGGGGGCGCAGATAGTTTTCATGTGTGTAGGCAACGATGCGGATCTTCGGTCGGTAGTCCTTGGCACGGATGGCGCATTGGCTGCCATGGAACCAGGCTCGGTGTTGGTCGATCACACCACAGCTTCAGCCGATGTCGCCCGCGAACTGCATACCGCGTGTGCCGCCCGTGGCATCGGGTTCATCGACGCCCCGGTTTCTGGCGGACAGGCAGGGGCCGAGAATGGTGCACTCACCGTAATGTGTGGTGGCGATCAGGCAGACTTCGATCGGGTCTCGCCAGTAATAAGCGCGTTTGCTAAATCTTGCCGTTTGCTGGGTCCAACCGGTTCCGGACAGCTGACGAAAATGGTTAACCAAATTTGTATTGCCGGCATGGTGCAAGGTTTGGCAGAAGGTGTGGCCTTTGCGCAGAAAGCCGGCCTCAATGTCGAGGATGTGATTGACGTGATCTCTAAAGGTGCAGCAGCAAGTTGGCAGATGGATAACCGCGCTCGCAGCATGGCTGCTGGTGAATTCGAGTTTGGATTCGCCGTGGAGTGGATGCGCAAAGACCTTGGCATCGTCCTTGATGAAGCCCGCCGCAATGGCGCTCGGGTTCCCGTCGCTGCGCTCGTGGACCAGTTCTACGGCCAAGTCATCGCCCGTGGCGGCGCACGCTGGGACACTTCAGCCCTAGCGCATCTCCTGCAAATCGACTAGTCGATTGAGCATCCATCCTTGCTCCCTGAGCCTTCGTAGCAAGGCAATCGCGGTCTCCACTTACCCTCTCAACTGCCCCCGATATTTCACCCGATATTTCACCCTCGAATTCTGAGTACATCCAATAACGTTGGTGCATGGATCTCGCGCACTGGTTTGGAATACTC
>JAYUVJ010000295.1:0-3135 GCA_043754155.1 Acidimicrobiia bacterium | reverse complement strand
AAAACGCCCCATACCGATCCGATCAATGAGCGATTGGCGTCCTTGATGGAGCAACTTGAGGCCCTCATTTCCCTGCACCGGCCCGATGTTGTTGTAGTGGAGCGGGTGTTTTTTCAAACGAATGCCCGAACGGCAATGGGTGTTGCGCAGGCCAGCGGTTTGGCCTTGGCCTTAGCGACCAAAGCGGGTTGCACCGTGGCCCAATACACCTCGAACGAGGTCAAACAGGCCATCACAGGCTTCGGTGGGGCAGAGAAAAACCAGGTGCAACACATGGTCGCCCGCATGCTGGGTCTTGAAACTATTCCCAAGCCTGCCGACGCCGCGGATGCATTGGCTTTGGCCTTGCACCATTTGGGTGTGGCCGCGTTTACGGATTCGGTGGCCGCATCAATCGCTGTTTCGGCTGGAGGCGGAGCGTTTATTGCGTCTTCTGTTGCGTCTTCTATAGGTAGTGCTGGCGGTTCGGTGTCGGGCTATGGCAATGCTCGGGTGGCCACATCGGCCGGGGGCATCAGGTTGAGCCCAGTCCTGATCGCGACGGCAGCAAATGAGGTAGCAGCGGGACTTGGTAGTTCGAAAAATGAATCTGCCCGTTGTCCGCAAACCGACGATGCGGGCAAGGTTGGCAGGGCTGGTAAGGCTGGCAGGGCTGACACAGCTGGGACGGCTGGGAACGAAGGAATTACTGGCAATGAAGTAGGTAAAGCTGCTCTGATGAGGAAGAATCGCAAATGATTGGGTCGTTACGTGGGTTGTTTCTCAACCGTGCTGACAATGAAATGCTGGTGGAAGTCGCTGGGGTTGGATACCGGGTATCGGTATCACCTTCTACTTTGAGTCGAATCGGGGCACCTGGTTCCGAAGTATTTGTTCACGTGTATACCCACGTGCGAGAGGACGCCCTTATTCTTTACGGTTTCGCTGGTCGGGAAGATCGTCGTACCTTTGAAATATTGCTAAGCGCTCACGGTGTTGGGCCTGCCCTAGCCATGGCAATCCTAAGCGCGCTTAGTCCTGATGCGCTTCGTGTGGCGGTTTCGGGTGACGATGTAGACGCGCTCACTATGGTTCCTGGCGTGGGTAAGAAAACCGCAGCGCGCTTACTTATCGAATTGAAATCCAAGCTCTCGATTGACGATGCAGACTACGGTGCCGCCATTGCTGCGGCCGGAGACGGTCCCTTGGAATCCGGTCATGATGCCCGTGCCGACGTGCGTGCGGCGTTGGCCGAGCTGGGTTATGGCCCCGACGAGATAAAGAATACGGTCCGTAAACTTCCGGCTGACGGTTCCGCTTCTGCGTTGTTAAAGCAGGCGCTCGGCTTGTTGGCGGGAGGCCAATGAGTGAGGGGGTTCTTGGTGATCCTTCCGAGATCGAAGGCGACGATGTCGAAACGTCGTTGCGTCCGCGTTCGTTGGCAGATTTTGTTGGGCAGCCTCAGCTAAAGGAACATCTCACGATTGTGTTGGAAGCGGCACGTCGTCGTGGGCAGCCTGCGGATCATTTGTTGTTTGCCGGGCCTCCAGGGTTGGGCAAAACCTCGCTGGCCGGGATCGTGGCTACCGAAATGGGTACAGGATTTCGCATCACTTCAGGTCCAGCACTGGAGCGTGCAGGTGACCTTGCGGCCATCCTCACCAACCTGTCCGAAGGAGATGTGCTCTTCATCGATGAGATTCACCGGTTACCTCGAGCAGTCGAAGAAGTGCTGTACCCGGCAATGGAAGATTTCCAACTCGACATTGTGATCGGTAAAGGTCCGAGCGCTCGGAGTCTGCGACTTGACCTCCCAACGTTCACTCTCATCGGGGCTACCACTCGTGCCGGATTGATCACCGGCCCGTTGCGTGATCGATTTGGATTTACGGCGCGGCTTGACTATTACGGCGTTGACGATTTGCAGCTCATTGTGGAAAGGGCCTCGCGAATCCTCGGTGTGCTTATCGAATCTGATGGTGCGCACGAGATTGCTCGCCGTTCGCGCGGCACGCCGCGTATCGCCAACCGGTTGTTGCGTCGAATTCGAGACTTTGCCGAAGTTCGCCGCGAAGGTGTAATTGATTTTGAGGCAGCGCAAGCGGGATTAGCCGTTTTCGATGTTGACCAACTCGGTCTTGATCGCGTTGATCGTGCCATCCTTGGGGCCATCATTAACCGTTTCGGGGGCGGACCAGTGGGTCTTTCGACGCTGGCAATATCGATTGGCGAGGACACCGAAACCCTTGAATCCATGTACGAGCCGTTCCTCATGCAAATGGGATTAATCAAGCGCACGCCGAAGGGCCGCGTTGCGCTCCCGTCGGCGTGGGAGCACTTAGGGCTCGATGTCCCCGACACTGCGCAGCGCCTCTTTGCCGAAACCGACATTGATGGCCCCGGCGACGGAAACCGCACTCTGTTTTCGTAGGTCCTTCTCTTTCGTTCTGTTTTCGGGCACCTCAGCGATTTGCGCTAGAAAATCGAACCTTTGTGATGCCGCTGCTCCTTCGACGGAGACGGGATGGGTCTGCTCATTTTTCGACTTGACTAGATGGCCGTGTCTGCTGATCAACCTTCCGGCGATATGTCCCCGATGAGCAATAGGCAAGGGTCTGGTGCCTTGGATAAGAGTTCTGAGGGTGTGGCGCCTGCGTATGAGTCACCCCGTCCGCCAAGTGGATTGCTGACGGCAAGCTTTGATTACGAGCTTCCTGAGCGATTCATAGCGCAAGTGCCAGCCGAGCCACGTGATGCCGCACGGCTCTTTGACGCCACCGGTGAAGGTGAAGGCTCAGATCGATGGACGCATCGCAAGGTGAGCGATTTGGCTGAGGTGTTGCTTCCCGGAGATGCGCTCATCGTGAACGAAACCTTTGTCATTCCGGCACGATTGGAGCTGCGCAAAGAAACCGGGGGAGCCGTTGAGGTGCTATTGCTTGACCCGCTCAACGAGCCCGGTGCGTGGGCGGCGTTGATCAAACCGGCCAAACGATTGAAGCCCGGCGTGAGGTTGCGGCCAGGTCCGGGGATGGTTATTGAGATCGGGTCACCGCTCGACGACGGGACCTTCACGGTGAGGTTGCTCGACGATGAGGGTCAACCTCTTACCGAAGCAATGTCGAGCGGCCCCCTGCAAACCTATGGGCACCTACC
>JAYUVJ010000294.1:0-2375 GCA_043754155.1 Acidimicrobiia bacterium | reverse complement strand
CGTGGGAAGCAGTTACTTCTTGGCTTTGCCCTTTGCGTTGGAGCTGTTGCCCTTGGCCTTGTCGTTGGCCTTGTCGTCGGCCTTTGCCTTGTCGTCTTTGCGCTTGTCGTCGCTCTTGCCCGGAGCGTTAACCTCAGACTTCAAGGCAGTGGTGGTTGTTGAGGAACCGATTACCACTACAGCGATAGTGGACGATGTAACAGTGCCTCCAACTGCTGGGGCTTTTGTGGTTGTGCTTGCCTTTATGGTTGTGCTTGTTGTGCTCGTGCTGGCGTCTTTGTGCTTGCCGCAATCGCTCTTGGCTGCCTCATTGCGACGCTTGCCCTTTGGCTGCGATGAAACCCATGCGCCATGGTTTAAGGCGTTTTCACACGTGATCGGCAGGATCTGCACAGGCTTAAGTGTGGTTGTTGTGGTCGTCGTGGTGGTCGTAGGGGCAGTGGTGGTCGTAGGGGCAGTAGTACTGGTTGTCGTTGTCTGGGCGGGCGCACTCGCCGCAAGACCAAACAAAGAAAGAGCGGCAATACTTGTAACAGCAAAGAAGCGGGTTGCGTTGTTCATTGCATTTTTCATAGTGACTCCTTGATTTCGCGACACCGTCGCATCTCGAAGGTCCATTTTCCAACCTGAATGTTCGGGAATTGTTAGCACTCAATCGCATTTGGCCAGGTAAAAACTCCTATTTTGCTAAATTGAGCCTAAATCAGCCAACGTGAGTGCGAGATAGGCCGGAGCCAAGATTCCGCAAGCGAATGCTATGGGCATATTTACCCTTGAGTTGGTAAGTAGTTGAAGTTCGGTTGCCCAAACTCTTAAACAGATGGGAGAATCATTTAATGCCGGAACCTTCCGGCAACGAAAGGACTACCCATGAAGCGAAAGATTCTGGCAGTAGCCGTCGCGACGGTCTTAACGGCGGGTATGGGGGCAGCATTTGCCCTTACGGCAGGCACCGATAACCAAGCCAATCAACCTCAGGTGCGAGGCGACGCCACCTCGAACACCACAGCAAAGTTTCCAACCAACAAACAAAATGAACCAACCATCGCGCTGAACCCGACAGACTCGGCCTACTTGATCGCCGGCTCCAATGATGAACAACGCCAGCCCCCTTGCGGTTCGGGGCCTGTGCGTGGAACCACGCTGGCATCAGACTGTTCGTTCTTCCCGGGCATAGGAACCTCCGGGATTTACACCTCATCCGATGCCGGCGTAACTTGGGTCAATCGAGGGCTTCTCGATGATCAACCGGCCTGGAAAACAAGCGGCATTCTTTCCGATGGTGATCCCGTAATCGCCTACGGACCCAAGCCTGCTGTTGGTGGCGGATTCACCTGGGACAATGGTGCGCGTGCATACTATTCAACGCTTGCATCCATCGATACGGCCAAAGGTACTGAGTACATTGCCGTAAGCATTTCCGATGACAACGGAGCGACTTGGGCCGCGCCGGTTATCGCCACGACCAAAACCAGTTCATCGGATTTCAACGATAAAAACTGGATCACTGTCGACACCAATGCTTTGAGTCCCTACTTTGGCCGCGTGTACCTGAGCTGGACCGAGTTCCGCTCGTCGACACAAAGAGGCAACGGCAGTGAACCAGTTATGGTCGCATCCTCAAGCGATGGCGGCACAACCTTCGGCTCGCCCAACCAACTCTCGCCGGCCGGAAACAATGGCACGGGTAACGGCCGCCAAGGTTCATCAGTTACCACCGGACCCGACGGATCCGTTTACGTTGCCTTCGAACAAGGCTCCTCGCAAGTTGTGGCCATTTCCCGTAACGGAGGAAAGTCGTTTACCCGGGCGATCACTGTTGGTCCGGTAACCGATATCGCCGACCCAATACCGGGAGCGAACTTTCGTACCAACAGCTTCCCGACCGTTTCGGCCGACCCTCAAACTGGCAGCAGCAGTGTCTACGTTGCCTGGTCCACTCGAACCGCTTCTGGAGGACGAATCCAAGTGGCGACGTCGACAGATCGAGGAGCAACGTGGGGAGCCCCGGCTCAGGTTTCTAGTAACGAAGGCTACGCGTTCTCTCAAGGGCTCGACGTGACCGAATCTGGCAAAGTTGTAGTGGCCTATCAAGTGCAAAATGCGGTAGATGTGACCAAGTTCGGAACCGGCAACGCAAAGATCGACGTCTACGCCGTTTCTAAGCCCTCGACAGTTGGGGGCATATGGAGTGCTCCGGTCAAACTCAACACGGCATCATCTGATCCTGCAGTAAGCGCGCAGAACAATCTTCAACGCCAGTTCTGGGGCGATTACAACACCCTCGTAGCGACGGATGCCTCGGCCTGGTTTATCTCGACAGATAGCCGAACCGGCGTTGGATGTGCCCAAGTCGACGCCTACCAGAAGTACCT
>JAYUVJ010000293.1:0-9360 GCA_043754155.1 Acidimicrobiia bacterium | reverse complement strand
CTTATTGATCACACAGTGGTCCAACGCTCGTTCGAAATCGTCAGTGGGCAAAACGCCACCAAGGGAGACGAGCGTCGCTATTGGGGTTGCGAGCTTCACCCCATGCCAAGGTTTGCTCGGCAAAACCCGCGTCATTCGTCGAGCTTCGATACCTTTGATCCGAACGATTCGTTTTGAGTCGACGAGTAGGTAAACGTCGGCACGGGCCTGGCGCAGGGATTTTGGCAAGGGCATCTTGTGAATCACGGCAGCATCGATTCCGCCGATCGTCGAGCCAGGCACGGCTAACGCTGCCGCCAACGAACGTTGCTCTACGCTTGGCAGCCAAGAACCCAGTCGCATGACATTTGCAAAAACCGGAACCAACGCTCCAACGAAACGCCTGCGGGCTAGCGCTCGGTAGTCGACATTTACTCCTTTCGCTTGGGCTGCGGATACCAGGCCAAGTTGGGCAACGGCGATCTTCCTTAGCGCCGAATCGATAGCAAACGTCGATTGAGGTTTCGTGCTGTTGGTTGTCACGATCATTTGTTCCGTCTCCGTTGTTCCTAGCGCCGCCTTTGGGTCGCCTGCTCATCGTGCGCCGGTAAACGGATTCCAGGAAGGTGCCAACCATGCGTAGCGCGTTCCTTCCACCTTTCCACCTGTCAGCTACACGCAAGTTGTGTACGAACTCTCTCTCAGCGGGAGTTCGTGCACAACTACCGCCACCTACGCTCGACTGGGAGATAGGGTCGGAGGCATGACGATGAGTGCCAAGGATGCAAGCGCCAAATTTATGACGACGGTCCGCCAAAAGTTGATCACACTAAGCCATGGGGTGCATGCCAATCCTGAGCTTGCCTATGAAGAGTTCATTAGCTCCCGCATGACCGCCGACGTGCTTGCCACCGATAGCCGCTTCACCATCAACATGGGTGCCGGGGGGATCGAAACCGCTTTCACCGCCAAGGCTGGAGACGGGCCGCTGCATCTCGGCATTTGTGCAGAATACGATGCACTGCCCAGCATCGGTCACGCCTGCGGGCACAACATAATCGCGGCATCAGCTGTCGGCACCGGGTTGGCGCTCGCCGAGTTGGCCGACGAGTTGGGCATCACCGTCACCGTGTTTGGCTGCCCAGCGGAGGAAGGCTCGGGCGGAAAGATTCGCATGCTTGATGCGGGCCTGTTCGACGGAGTGCACGCCGCCATGATGGTGCACGCCTCACCCCACGAGGCCGACAGGATGCACTGCCTAGCCGTCTCGCATTTCGACGTTGACTATCACGGCCGCACTGCCCATGCCTCGGCGTTTCCCCAACAGGGTATTAATGCCGCTGATGCCCAAACCGTTGCACAGGTAGGCATTGGTCTACTCCGCCAACACATTCGCCCCACCGACCGCATTCACGGGATTGTCACCAAAGGCGGCGACGCGCCAAATATCGTCCCCGACCACACCACCTCGAAATGGTATGTACGCGGACGAACACTGCACGAGCTCACCGAAATAGAAGCTCGCGTGAAAGATGTCTTTGCGGCGGGCGCTCTGGCAACTGGCTGCACGCATACGGTAACTATGGCCTCCAAACCGTATTCAGAGTTTCTTGATGATGAAGATATGGTTGCGCTGTATCGAGCTAACGCTGAAGGATTAGGGCGGTCATTCCCAGCTCCGCAAAAGCGTCGTCCAGAAGGTTTACCGCACGACGGTGAACACGCGTTCAGTGCCAGCACCGATATGGCCAACGTGAGCTTGCGGATCCCATCAATCCACCCCATGCTCGGCTTGGACTGCGCGCCCGCTTCAAATCACCAGCCGGAGTTCACCGCCGCTTGTATTACCGAAGCCGCCGATAGGGCCGTGATAGACGGAGCCACCGCTATGGCTTGGACGTGTATCGACCTAGCCACCAACGCCAGCCAACGCGCTCGCTTGCTTGCTGCAAACTGAGCGACTTCACTGGCGGGCTTGGCTCAATTGTTAAAACCACCGAGTTTGACTACCGGGTCTTTAGTTCAGAGTTTGGATGGTGAGAACGGGTGGATTTGTTGTCCATAAACCTTGCGCAGGAGACCTTACGCAGGATCCGGAATAGGCGATGAGCCCAAGACTGAAGTTGGTTTCACTCAGTGTGGTGACTTTGAATGGCGGAGGGTACCACCGACACCGTAAGGCCCAACCGGCCCAGTTGGATATCCGGCCTGAACAACAACCGCCGAATGCTCTCTTTAACGCCGAACTTGCCAGAGAATTGAAGAAGGCGCCACTCGCCTGGCGCCTTTGTGTACTGCATCTTCATTTGTTTACTACTGGACCTACTACCCAAACCTTTTTGCGGAAATCCCGTTCCGTTGGAAGCACTGCTTGTTAAACACCAGTATGCCAAACGGCCCATGTCGATCGCTATAGGTCGTTCGGACTATTTCACTGAGAGTAGGTATTCCGACTCTTTCCACCAGATGACTGAACTTTGCTTCAGCCGTCTAATTGCTCTGCATACATACGATGCATGCAGAGACTGCATCAATCTTCGAGTCTAGATACGTATATGACCAGACGCTATGTATACATACGGCTAGGGGTGGGTCTCTCTATTCGGCGGCTTCGGCGAGGGCTTCGGACAGGGCCGGATGGACCAGCATCGAATCAGCGATGTCGCTCACTTTTAGCCCTGCGGTCACGGCGAGTGCGATAACAGAAATCAACTCGGCAGCATGTCGTCCGACGATCGAACCACCCAAAACCACCCCGGTAAACGGATCAGAGACGATTTTGATAAAGCCACGAGAATCGTTGTTGATGAGAGCCTTCGCGCTGGCGCTAAACGGCACCTTGGTGACGCGGATCTTACGGCCCAACGCGAACGCATCAGCTTCGGCTAGACCGACGTCGGCAATTTCAGGTTCAGTAAAAATGGCCGAGGCAGCCTTGTCGTAGTCGAGATGACGATGCTCACGAGTGTGCAGGCCCATTACGTGTTCGGCAACCTTACGGCCCTGCATCTGGGCGACAGAGCTAAGGGGTAGCTTGCCCGAAACGTCACCAGCAGCGTAGATATGTCCAACATTGGTTACGCAGTGCTGGTTGATGTTGATGTAGCCGCCGCTGCTCAGTTCCACACCAGCGGTTTCCAAACCAAGACCGTCGGTATTAGGAATGGAGCCGATAGCCAATACTGCATGGGAGGCCCGAACGACACGGCCATCGTCACATTTGACAATGACCCCGCCGGTATCGGGATCTCGTTCAATCGATTCGGCCCGGGCGCCTTTCAGAAGGTTTACCCCGCGGCGAAGGAAGTCATCTTCGAGCACGGCAGCCACTTCAGGGTCCTTCTGCGGAAGCACCTGTTGACGGCTCACTACCAGTGTCACTTTGGAGCCGAGCGAGTTGAACATGTGGACGAACTCCACACCGGTTACACCGGAACCGATAACTACTAAGTGTTCAGGCAATTCTTTTGGCGGATAGCAATCACGGGTGGTGAGGATCCGATCACCATCAACCTCTACCCAATCAGGAATCCGCGGACGGGTGCCGGTTGAAACGAGAATGGCGTCGGCATGAAGCTTTTGAATCGCACCATCAGGCAGGGTCACCTCAACGTCCTGCGCGCTTAACATCTTGGCCCGGCCCTTAATGAGCTTGATGCCCTGACTCGCCAACTGCCCCGTGGCCGTCGACTGCAACTTCTCAACGATTGTTGTGATCCTTTCACGCAAACCCTCGGTGTCCACGGCGGTTTTTACTTCGTCTAGACCCATGCCTTCAATGCGACGGGCGAAGCTCATGGCGCCACCCGTGGCAATCATGGTCTTCGATGGAATGCAGTCCCACAGGTGCGCCGCCCCACCCAGAATGTCGCGCTCCACGATGGTCACTTGGGCACCCATGCGGGCGGCATACGTCGCCGCCTGGTTACCCGCGGGACCGCCACCAATAATCACAAACTTCAAAGCCATAGTTCCAGCCTACCGGCGAAGGCGGCCCAACCACTCTCTTTGCCGACTAGACACGAACACAACGTTTGGGCCAGTGCTGTTGGGTGCATGCTTAGGTCTGAGATCTGGTCGGCACTGCCGTCAAGGTCCTCGAGATGCATCGCCCCATGAATTTGACCCCGGGCGGGTCCTGCGCCCAAAGCCCTCGAAATAAGGGGTCAAAAGCTCAAGAGAATGCAACTCACGCTAGTTTCGAAGCCATTTCCGACCACAACTTCCGGTTGCGGATCCGGTCTTGTTAACCTTGTGCATGGCCTGGGGAAACAAGAAAAGTCGGGAAGCTGAATACCTCCGAACTGGCCAGCCGGCGGCGCTACGACCGGGCGACCTGGGCGCGAAAGACATCTACGGCTTCGAAGCCGAAGACGATCTTGCCCGCGAAGCGTTTACGTGGGACCCGCGATTTGAAGACCTCGAAGAAGAACCACCCTCTACTCCGTAAGCTTGGCTAACGAAGGCGAACTACCGCATCACAAGCATCCGTAGGCATGCTTATTTTCTTTGTTCTCGCATAGCAGCCTCAATCCCATTCCCAATAGCGAAGAACGTGGGAGCCCACAGGCCAACAAAGATTCCGAAACGCTCGGCGTGTGCATCGTCGGCACCCTTCTTCGCGTTCCAAATGGCAATGCTGGCGGCAACCGAAGCAAAACCGGCAACATACATAAGATCTGGTGAAATTCCAAGGGCTTTAAGTTTTAAGAGCATGCCAAGACCGTAAGCCACTCCCCCTCACTACCTACCTACCGAAGGTCAAAATTGTTTGCGTTTCCCATGAAGGCTTAGCCGTGACGAACGACTGCTGGTCTCCCCCGATGCCAGTAGGTCCAACGGAGCGATGAATCAACTCAAGGCTGCTTCCGGTCCAGGAGCGCAATCTCTGATTTCGATTTAATCGCTGCGGTTACCGATCAACCAACCGAGTGGGTTGCCCCGCCGGATCTGTTTCCTAGGATCGTCGAGACGATCACACGTCGGACGAAAATACAAACGCCCGCTCGGGTGAGCGGGCGTTTAGGAACCTTGGGCGGTTGAGAACCGCCTAAACAAGCCAGATTACAGCTCGCTGGACCAGTCTTTACCTTCGAGTTGGCTTTTGATTTCAGCGAGGAAGCTGGCCGCGTAGGCACCGTCGAATGCACGGTGGTCCCATGAGAGGCCAAGCATGCCCATGGGGCGAATGGCTATGGTGTCGGAACCGTCTGGAAGTTCGAGCACAACGGGCTTCTTCTTCACGCTGGTGATCGACAAAATGCCAACTTGGGGCTGGTTGATAATCGACTGCATCAAATCAATCCCGTAAGGGCCGGCATTGGAAAGGGTGAACGTGCCGCCGGTGATGTCATCGGGGCTGAGCTTCTTCCCACGGGCACGGGCGGCCAAATCGGAAATGTCACGACCAATTGCGCGCATACGTTTTCCGTCGGCATCACGAACAACCGGGACCATGAGACCGTTGAAGTCAAGGTCGACGGCAATTCCTAAGTGCACAGCCTTATGCAAGATCAGCGAATCGCCCGCAACCGAAGCGTTGACGTTGGGGAACTTGTTGGCTGCTTCAACCACGGCCCGGGCAATGAACGGCATATAGGTAAGGCTGAAGCCTTCAGCCGCCTTAAACGACGCCTTCTGCGCGTTCCGAACCTTGTCAACAGCGGAGTAATCGATCTCCACGGCAATAAAGGCATGGGGCGACGTCGACAGCGACATGACCATATGCTCACCAGTACGGCGACGAATGTTCGAAAGTTTGACCACTTCATCGCGGCCACCGACCATCACTGCGGGCAGACTCAAAGAACCCGCCTGGGCTTGTTGCGTGTTGGTGAATTGCGCCGGAACAGGCTGCGCAGCTGCAGCAGCAACCGCTGCCTCCTGTGCTGGAGATGCCGGGGCGGAAGGTGATTGCGCAGCGATAGCGGCAGCATTGGCGACAACGGATGCAACTGCCGAACGAACATCGGCCGGGTGCGTTGGCTGCGCGGCCGCAACAGGGACAACCGGCGCAGAGCCTTGTGAGTCAAGCACACCGAGCACGTCTTCGCGGGTGATCCGCCCTCCAGGACCAGTGCCCGGGATCAACGCTGGGTTCAACCCGTTTTCGTTGATGAGCTTACGAACTACGGGCGAGAGCACCTTGTCCATCCCCGGTGCGTCGGAAGGTAACGAAGGCGAAGCGGCGTATACGGGGGCGGCCGGAGCGGCAGAGGCATCAGGGGCAGTCGGGGCGACAAAAGCGGCGGGGGCAGGTGCGGCGGGAGCTACGGGTGACGCAACCGGCGCGGGACTTTGGACGGCAGTTTCAACGACCGGCGGAGCGGTAACGACCGGAGCGGCAACTACCGGCACAGGAGCCTCAACTGCCGGAGCCTCGACCGCGGGGGCAGACGCAGCAACCGGAGCTTCGACTGGCGCAGGCGCAGGTGCAGGAGCCGCTGGAGCAGGAGCCGCTGGTGCAGGGGCAACAACTGGGGCGGCGCCGTCGGCAGAAATGACGGCAAGAACGGCACCAACATCGACGGTGTCACCTTCGGCAACGCGAATTTCCATCAACACACCGCTGGCGGGTGAGGAAACTTCGGAGTCAACCTTGTCGGTAGAAACCTCGAACAGCAACTCGTCTTGAGCGACGGTATCGCCAACCTTTTTGAACCACTTCGTGATCGTTCCCTCGGTGACAGTTTCGCCGAGCTGGGGCATAGTTACGTCGGACATCAGCCGTTCAATCCTCTCCCGGTAAGCGCCAACATGGCCTCACCAAATGTTTCTGATAATGATGGGTGCGGTTGGATGAACTGCGCAACTTCATCCACTGAAGCTTCCCAATTGACCGCGAGATACGCCTGGCCGAGCTGCTCGGTTACCCAAGGCCCAACCATATGTACGCCGAGTATTTGCCCGGCTCGACCGTCGGCGTTTTTACGGGCGATTACTTTCACCATGCCGTCGGTTTCGCCGAGAATCTGTGCCCGTCCGTTGCCGAGGTAACGCTCTTTCTTGACGACGACTTCATAACCGTTGGCAGCACCGTGAGCAACAGCTTGCTCTTCGTTAAACCCGGCGAAGGAAACTTCTGGGTGGCAATAGATGGCCCAGGGAACCCGGTCATAGGCGATAGGAACAACGTTTTCACCGATGATGGTTTTGATGGCCACAATCGCTTCGGCATACCCAATGTGGGCTAGGGCTGCGGTGGGAACCAGGTCGCCAACGGCATACACATTCGGGGCCGAGGTGCGCATGAACGGATCGACAGCTACGAAGCCTCGATCGGTCAGAGTTACGCCAGTGCCTTCAGCAAGCAGATCTTCGGTTCGCGGACGCCGGCCTACGGAAACCACAACCATATCTACGCTTATGGATTCACCTTCGCCGAAGTGCACGGTTGTGCCCATTCCGTCGGCATCGGGGGAATGGCCGTTTACGCTCACGCCCAAGCGGGTTTCAATGCCACGCTTCTTGAACGCTTTGGCCACCATGTCAACCACATCAACGTCGCACCCGGGGAGCATTTTTGGCATGGCTTCAAGGATGGTTACGTGGGTGCCGAGATCGCACATGGTGGAAGCAAATTCGCAACCAATCGCACCGGCACCGATTACCACAGCCGAGGTGGGCATCACGCTGAGATCGAGGAATTCGTCGCTGGTGAAAATTGTGCGGCCGTTGGGTTCAAAGCCGGGAATGGTGCGCGGTACCGAACCGGCGGCCAAGATCACGTTTGTGCCCTTGAGTTCGCTGCCATCAGAAACCTTTACGAGGTTGCCGTGATGCAGAGTGCCGGTGCCGTTAATGACGGTGATTTTTTTCTTCTTGAGCAGCCCAGAAAGGCCCTTCCACAAGTTGTCAACCACTGTTTGCTTGCGAGCCTGGCTTACGGCGAAATCAATTTGGGGCGCACTGGTTTGCACCCCGAAGGTCGCGGCATGGGCAACGGTGCGAAACACCGCGGCGGTTTCAAGAAATTCTTTCGCTGGGATACAGCCACGGTGAAGACACGTGCCGCCCACCTTGTCACGCTCGACAATGGCAACGTTTAGACCGGCCGCCGTGCCATAAAGCGCTGCAGCGTAGCCTCCAGGACCACCACCAATGACCACCAGATCGAAGTGCTCAGCCGTAGGAATCACCCTTTACAAAGTTGTTCCACGGCCGGGACGCAGTGGAAGCGCAACCCACGACCCTACCAAGCGAACGGCTCTTGTCGGGCGTTCTTCTGAGTTCCTAGATCGGCATTTGCGGGCCGCTTGTCACACCATCGACATGTAACCAACCTTGGTAGCGAGCGGTAGTCCCTCACAAACCATTCTGCGTGGTTGTGAGCAGCGTGGTTGTGAGCCGCGTGGTTGTGAGCCGCGTGGTTGTGAGGGTTTCGAGTGCGGTGAATTAACCCGTTCCGGACAGGTCCATCGACCGGACTCTGGTGTGAGTTTCGTGTAGGTGGGGTGTTGCTAGACCAGGCCTGCTCGGCGCTGAGCTGCGTGGAGGGATCGTTCGCCGGGGAACCGCTGGCCGACGGTGACGCGCAGGGGAAGGTTGAGTAGTTCGACGCGCGACCGGAAGGCTCGAAGTTCTGCGGTGGGATCGGTTGAGCACAACAGGCTGGCGTAGGAATCGTCGGCCAGGTGGGCCACGAGCGATGCCGAGGTAGTGGTTGAATGGAGTGCGTAGGACACTTCGCGGCGAAGTTCTTCGGCAGCTTCGATACCGTGATTGCGTTTGATTTCGGCCAGATTTTCGATGTGTATGGCGACCATGAGGGCGTCGTCGTCGAACCGGTGGAGGCGAAGTGCTTCAGATTCCAATAACCGTATCCACGCAGAGCGTTCAAGGCAGCCGGTCACTGAATCGCGTTCGGGGAAGGCGATACGATCTTCGGCTCGTCGTTCAAGCTGGTGTCGACGGTCTTGGGCGAGGACGCTGGCCAACATCGAGGCCAGCAATCCAGCGAGGGCGGCGTCGGCTGGGGCAACGGGGCTGTCATCGCGAAGGTCGCGGCCTATGCGGTACCCAACCAGGTTGCCGAAGGTGTTGTTTCGTTCTTCGTCGAGGATATCTACCAGAAACACGGGCAGATGCTTTCGACGGTCCAAAACAAGCGCCTGGGTAGACGCTGGTTCGATAGGTTCATCCGCATTGTGATGGTCCGCGTTGAGATGGTCTGCGTTGAGATGGTCTGCGTTGAGATGGTCCGCATTGTCGTTGCCGGCATCGTGATTGTCTCGGTCGTTATAACCGTTCAGAACCGATGCCCCGGTCAAAAACTTTGCAGTCTGAGCTTCGCTGGTGGTTTCGGCCGCTGGCTTGCTGACAACCGTGCGACGAGCCGGGGACAAAATGGTGAGCGAACCATCGCTGCGTTGACGGGTGAGC
>JAYUVJ010000292.1:0-4397 GCA_043754155.1 Acidimicrobiia bacterium | reverse complement strand
TCGCTCAGACTCGGTCGGTGAGGGTGTTGCGGGTTTGGGTTAGCCATCGACGGCAGCCGGCGTCGTGGAACCAGCGCTCCACCATGGGGCCATCGGTGTTGTTGAAGAACCATACGTAGTCGATGTTTCGGGCCTCTTCGCCGACGACGGAATCAGGAACGATTGGCAGTTCGCCACCAAACCGAAACTCTTCAGTCGGACGGGAACCGCAATTAGGGCAATCAATCCAAGCCATGGTTAGCTCCTCTTGCGCATCAAAGTGCTAGGCGCACAGATCGTTTGGGTTGCCGACTTTACGAGGTTCGCGGAAGTCACGTAGCTCATCGGGTTCCTGTCGAGCCTTGATCGGCCATGGGGTGATCGGCAGCGAAACGGGATAGGGCAAACGGTGCGATCAACGCAGAAGGCTTGCCGTTGGCGATGTACTCAGCCATAGCTTCGCCGCCCGCGGGAATCGCTTTGAAACCCCACGTGCCCCAGCCAGTAGTGACGCAGAGGCCATCGACTCCGGTGGCACCCATGATGGGGGAGAAGTCGGCGGAAACATCGCAGATACCCGTCCACTGACGCATGATGCGCAGATTGCGAAGGAAGGGCAACATGAAGGAAGCCTTCGTCGACACGCTTTGCAACATCTCGAAACTGGTCTGCGTGGAATAGGTGGGTTGCGGATCAAACTCGGCGCCCATCAGCATTTGGCCGCGAGCGGTTTGGGAAACGTAGAACAACAACTCCGTGGAAGCGACGATGTTGGAAAACTCCTGTGCATACCCGTTGGTTACGAAGGCCTGCAGGGGGTGTGTGCGAATCGGTAGCCGTGCACCGGCCATGTTGGCAATCTGGGTTACTCGTCCGCCTACAGCACTCATGACCATAGGTGCGCTTATTGTGCCTTGGGGGGTCATAACACCATTGACTGCACCGTTGGCATCCTTGGTGAGGGCAGTTACTTCGGTGTTTTGGAGGATGTGCACGCCATTGCGCAACGCTCCCTGTGCATAGGCCCAAGCGACCCGATCATGACGAGCGGTGGCACCACCGGGATGATACGAGCCACCCCGCATCGGGTACCGTCCGCCACCGGTGATATCCAACTGTGGACAAATGGCCTTGGCTTCGGCGCCATCAATGAAATACGTCTCGGTACCCATAGCTTGATTCACCAATGACCGTGCACGTTCTGCGCGCATACCAGTTTCGGTGTGGGCCATCCACATGATGCCTTTGGTGGCATGCATGATCCAACAACCGGTTTCCTCTTCGAGGCCCTGGTACATCTCCAGGCTGTGCTGGTAGAACCGGTTCGATTCGGGGATGCCGTAGTTGGAGCGAATGATGGTGGTGTTGCGCCCAGTGTTGCCCGAGCCGATGTAGTTCTTCTCGATAATGGCCACGTTGGTGATGCCGTGGCGAGTGGCCAGATAGTAAGCCGTAGCCAGTCCATGTCCACCGCCACCGATGATGATGACATCATAAGCGCGCTTGACATCACGGGGATCTTGCCAGGGGAGATCAAGCAGGGTTTCTACGAATTCGTTCATCGCACACGCTCCGCAAGTTCATGCACGTAGGCCGTAAGACAGATCACTAGCGCTTCACTTTCGGTGGCATACAACTTGACGGGAACGCCCAGGAACTTGCCTTGCGAGAGGTACGGCTTCGTTGACGGCAGCTGCCACTCAACTCGTGAGGCAATCAAACGGTCATATTCGGCCCGTGAGAACATCATGGCTGACATCCCGGTATCCGTCTCCACGATCACCGATGGATCCTCACCAAGAAGAATCTCAAGGGCCATTTCCAATCGGTCATCGTCATCGAAATCTTCTCCTTCCTCGTCGGAGAGTTCGAAGCCGGTAAGATCCAAACCTGACGGGTCTTCCTCGAGCATCGAAAGTTCCGAGCGTTCCCCAGGGAGGCCTTCACCCAACACAAGTTCAGGCAGAAGCAGTACCTCATCGGGAGCGAACCGTAAGGCCGTGGTGGAAGCCGGGAGAATTCCGACGCACAGATCAATGGCCGAAGGTAGGGCAATGATACGTATGCCGAATAGCGAACTATGCGCGTGCACGTTTGCCTTCCTTGTCATAGAAGGGAGGTTCAGCAAGCGTGGCCACTCGACCATCAACCTGCACGGTTTCCATCAACGGCAAATCTTCCGACCACCCACGTTTCAACCAGCCCAACGCAACCGTATGTCTGAGGAGGGGCGAATAGAACGACGTCGCCACGTGTCCCAAAATGTCACCGGTGACCGCGCCAGCAAAATCGGCATCAGCGAGAATCGGCATACCCTCGATTGGTGCCGGACCATCCATAGTCAACCCGATAAGCCGACGGCTATTGGGCAGCGATGCAGTTCGCACGAGTGCCTCCTGCCCCAGGAAGAAGGGCTTGTTCATTTTCACGGCCCAATCATGCTGAATACGTTTTGGGGTGGTGTCCATCTCGGTATCCATGCCCACCAGGATGTGGCCCTTTTCGAGCCGCAATCCAAACAGCGCTTGAAGACCGTGCGGCTTGATGCCCATGTCGCGTCCGGCTTCCATGAGCGCCCGCCACAACTCGGCACTGCGATCCCAAGGATGGTGAAGCTCCCACGATGCTTCCCCGGTAAAGGAAAGCCGCATGATGTGACAGGGCACGCCTGCGACATCCCCGTGACGATGCTGCAGGAACTTTGGTGGCTCGGCAACGCCAAGTCGTTGTAAAAGTTCCCCACCAAACGGGCCGGTCACGTTGATGGCAGCAAGTGCATGGGTGCGATCCACGAGGCGAACATCGAGACCCCACGTATCCACCCAATCACGAACCCAAGCCTCGGCACTCGACGCTCCACCGGAGGTGAAGGTGAGCACGAAACGATCTTCGGTTTCGCGGCACACCATGCCATCATCAAACAGGTGGCCGCGTTCATTCAGTATGAGCACATAACGGCTACGGCCGGGCTTGATGTCGGCAATCGTGGTTGGATACAGGCGCTCCAACACCTCGATCGCATCGGGCCCTTGGATAACCATTTTGCCAAGCGTGCTTACATCACCTATCGACACGCCCTCGCGCACCGCCCAGTACTCGGCAATATGATCACCGTAATTCCATGGACGCCACCAGCCCCCAAATCGGTCCATGTTGGCACCAAGCTTGAGATGTTCTTCATGGAGCGGGGTGCGCCGCCAGGCATCGAGGTAGACGCCCGATGACGCCTCGGCCAGGGTGATCTGGCGCGTAGCCGGACGAGCGGTAAATGGCTCGTCAATCGAACCGTCGTTGCGCTGTGCGCTTATGAATGCCTGTAGATGCGGCAAACAGACGCTGCCCTGACAGGTTCCCGTTCCGGTGAGCGACGACCGCTTCATCAACTCCAGTTCGGTGAATCCTCGGTCCCACGCGCCGTGCCAATCCTCCACCGTGATTTTAGAGCAGGGACAGGCCAAGCCCTCTGTCGGACAGGCAGGAAGTTCGTGTTTGGTAGCGGCAGGACCGATAACCCGAACTGCCGGATCATCAGCCATACGGGACAGCACATCGCGAGGTGCGGTTCCCAGTCCCAAGATCAACGTATTACATGCGTGCATACTGCTTGCGCCATCGGCGGAGCGAACCTCAATCATGCCAACACGGCGATGTGATCTGCCGTCTGCAGTCTCAGCCGCGGGGAAAATCGCCAGCAGCGTGCCTTCGAGAAAATTGCAGTGCACTCCGCGTGGCCTGGTCGGACCGATGGAAATGGCATTCCCGAGATCAATTCCGCTGGCCACCAGTGCTTCCGCGGCTTTGACCGTTAGCAGACCTTGTAAATCGTTTCCTGGAACAACCGGTTGTAACTCCGCGGCACCGGTAGCAACAACTACCTCGTGAGCGTGAACGTGCATCATGGACCCCGGCGTGCGAACAATGACTCGCGGCCCAGCGTAAATTGCCACGACTTCATGGCCATCTTTTCCATCGAGTGCTAACACTTCTCGGCCGGCAGTTCGGAGCTTGGTAACTTCGGCAGCTCCAGTGGTGCTGCGAGAACCAATGACCACCACATCCACATGGCGATGATCAACTGCGGCATCCTCAGCAACTTGCGGACCAGCGGCCGGTGACGCAAAAGCCGATGGTGCGCCAACGGCAGGATGACGCTTTATGACCATCCCGGCGCGGACTGGGGTTTGGCAGGTGCGGACCCACGAGACCCCGTCGACCTCGGCAACACACGCACCGCAATCCCCAGCCAAACACAACGTGCCGCCCTGGGTTGGATGCTCGCCGGTGCGGACAATGGCCACCGCTACGGAATCACCAACCTGGGTTGCAATGGGTGTGCCGTCGACCAGTATTCGAGGCGTCATAGTTTAACGATCGTACAACGAATGGCTCGCCGACAAATAGTTGCCGGGGGCTTTGTT
>JAYUVJ010000291.1:0-6207 GCA_043754155.1 Acidimicrobiia bacterium | reverse complement strand
TGGCCGCTCAGAACCTCAACGTGGTGGCCCATATCCCGCAATTCACGGGCCACATACCGCGTGTAAACGCCCTGGCCACCGGAGTGCGGATTACCGCGGTAGACAAGCCACGCAATGCGCAAAAACTCTGCACTGGGCGAGGGCACGAGCGGTGCGGCTGAACCTGACATAAGGCGCTCCACGATAGCGGTGCTTGCGTCAAATCCGAGCAAAGCCTCAACTTTCGCCCTGAACACGACACACGCTGGATCGGTCGCCCATCTCGCCGGTCCCCGTCCCCAGAAACAGAAGCGTGGCTCCGAAGGCCGGGTAGGGCTTCGAGTGCGGTCGATCCACCCGCGGCAGGCAAGTCAATTGACCGAACTCGCGCCTTGGAACAACGGGTAGTGCGGAGGATGCCAGAGCGTTAGCGGTGCCAGGTTACGGGGAGTACGGGCCGGGCTGGGGCTTCTTGGTCGCTCGCTGGCCAGCCCAGGTAGATGAGGGCGTTGACCCGTGAGGTTTGTTCAAATCCGCAACAACTGAGAAGTGCCACGCCGGTAGGTTCCCCCGCAGATCCCCAATACGAAGCCAGCCCGGCCGCAGTAGCTCCGAGGAGAAAGTTTTGGATTCCGGCGGCCACTGCATCGCGATCCTCGCCTACCCGATGCGCATCGACGTTCCCAGAAAAGCCGATTTGCCCTATCGCCACCACCAAGGGAGACCGGGTGTACTTGCCCCTGGTTTTGGTGAGCTTCGCCTCGTCGGTCATGCCCGCTGTCGCAAGATCAACAGCACATGCCTCACCTAGTTGCGTTCGGGATTCTCCACTGAACACGGCAACCTGCCAAGGCCATGTGCGTTTGTGGTTCGGCGCCCAGGTGACCAGCTCCAACAACGCAATAACCAACTCGTCGTTCACCGCTCGGTCGCGGTCCATCAACAAATTCGTTCGTCGACGTTTCATCACGCTGGCGACAGGACCCAACTCGGTTTCGTTGGCTAGTAACAGTTCTTCATGCATGGCGAAGTTCCTGGCGATCATGGGGGGTGTTGTTTTCGTTGCGGAAACCGCACAAGCTATGAGATGCACACGCTAGAGCCGCCGAGCTTTTCGACCGCGGAAACCGGCGATCCAGCAACCGGCTAAGACCAGGCTGCCAAGAACCAACATAGGCAGATCGTTGAACCGTACATACGGGGTAAAGCCAGTACGCATACCAATGTTGTAGACCAACACTTTGGCGGCACTTAGCTTGGCCTTGCGCAGCACTAGACCGCTGGGATCGATAATTGCGGAATGCCCTGTCGGCGCAACCTGCACCACCCACCGGCGAGTTTCCAGCGCCCGTAACTGCGAAGCGGCCAGCTGCTGCGAGGGCACCTGGGTTGAGGGGTACGAAGAGGCGTTAGTGGGATTTACCAGTGCTTGCCCACCGGCTAGAACCCCGCCACGAGAACGGTCGTCGAAGAACGCCTCATAGGAAATCATTATCCCAAAGGGCCCCGCTGGGGTGTCAATGAAACCGGGCTTGTTACCGGCAACGGCTTCGCGAACCGGCAGGGTAGCGAATCTACCAATGAAGGATCGAAATGGAAAGTATTCACCGTAAGGAACTCGCCGGACTTTGTCGAAGCGGTCGCCTATCGTGCCGTCAACGTTGACCACTACCGAAGCGTTCCGGAACGTTTTGTCGTTCGGCCCATCCTCGGTGATACCAGCCAGCAGTGGTGCGTTGTGTTTTGCCGTGATGACGCCAAGATCGCGTAATTGTTGGGAGTTGGCAAACACCGGGGCATCGACCACATTTTCGGGCCAGACGATGAGCTCAACCGTGTCGTTAAGGGTGGCCGTCGCATCGACATTGCGTTGGTAAGCGCGAAGGGTTCCCTGCTCTGTCTTGCGGGTGCCACGAGGTCCGCCACCCTGAATCGCTGCCACTTTGGCATGAGCAATCTGCTTGGTACCCGTTGGGGTGACATGGCTAAGTACAGCGATCCCCAAAATACTAAGTGTACAAATTAAGCCGGTGAGTGCTGTTCTGAAACTTCGCGCCACACCGGCGCGCACCACATTGGCCATGACCACGCCACAAACTGCGGTGAGGGCAACGAGACTGAGACGCCCTCCGAAGGTAACAATCGGGGCGAGAGGACCGTTTGCCTGGCCAAGATCAATACCGCTAAGGGGGAGTCCGCCGAAAGGCCATAGGGACCGCAACGCATCAGCGGCAACGAGCCCAATCGGAAGGCTCACCCAGGCGTATCGGCGATGCACCACGACCATGGCCAACGCAGTGATAGCCGCCTCAAGGAACCCCACAAAGATGCCGCCTGGTAATGAGAAAGCCGTCATCCACCACAAAGAAGGCACGTACAACCCCAGGCCGAAGAGAAAACCGGTGAGCATGCGTCGGCGGATCGGGGCATCGATCATGGCCCCGGCCAACAATGCAATGCCCACGATGGCGAGCGGCCACCAACCAAAAGGAGGAACCGAAAGCGTGGTGAGCACACCTCCCGATAACGACATGGCACAAGCGGCGCGACGAGACCTGGCCGAACGGGGACCGGCGGGATCACGGGTTAGCGACCGCAACGTTGGTCGGCTTGTGATTGGTTCAAACACTGTAGGCACGGTAGGCACAGGTAGGACGTCGATTGGTACTTGGGAATGAAACAGCAGGGAAGAAATCTGAGGTTGCCACGCAGCTTCACTTGGACTGAGGAACAACAACGCTTTGCCACACTTTCGTTACACGTTGTTGCAACCGTGAGAACCGCATTGAGTTACGACGCCATAGTTCCGAACAACGCTTACTTTTGGCTATCGCTAGCCCGAACAAGGTAGGCCAATCGGAGCCGCCTCTGTTGCCAACGCTGTGATCTTGCTTGACGAAATGCAGCTTTGAAGATTTGCGGTCCTTCGCTCAAATCAACGGGCATCGCGCCAAACGTTGCCGCTTCAAGTTGTTGTCCGAAGGTTTCCAATGACCCAAGAACCCAAGCGTTGCTGGCAGAACTAATCCCGGCGTTCGAACCGGTACCTTCTGGCGCGTTGCGGCCGGACCGACCAGTTCGTTGGGTTGGCCTGGCTAATCTCGTGTCGACTAGGTGCGCCAGCTTTGCGGTGGAGCAATCAAGGGCAACGCCCATTCCTAACCGATGGGCCAGGCGGGCAAGTTCTGCGGTAAATCGGCTTGAAGCAGGGGAGTTGCGGCGCTGCCTGTTTCGCTTCATACCCCGAGTCACGGCACCGATGAACACTGCGACCACTGCGAACAAAGCCAGTAACACTGCATGACGATTACGGCTGCCAGACGCAGAACGAAACACTTCCTTTGCACCGATGGTCGTGTCAACTTGTAACCAGTCGCCGTCAACGAGGGGGACCTCGGCCCATGCGTGTGCATCTTTACCCCGAACCACGAATTGGGAAACTTGAGGTTGTTCCTGAGCGACAAAACCGGTGGAGATTCGGGTGGGGACACCAACGCTACGTAACAACGCAGCGGTTGCCGTGGCGAAATGCGTGCACGACCCCTCCCTCGATGTGAACAGCAGGTAATCAATCGGGTCGATTCTGCTTCCCGGGTCCTTGGCGGTGAGGTTGTAGGCCACATTTTGCGTCATCCATTGGCGAATCTTGCGCACCTTCTCCGACGACGTTGTGGCCGGCCCAACGATTTCTTGGGCAAGTCGGCGAACTGCAGGAGAAATGTTGGTGGTGGAAAGCCACTCTGGATGCGCGAGCGCCACGCGGTTCCCATTCTGCCCGTCGTCAATGATTCCGCTGCTGCGCGTGTCATGCAGCACGGTGTACATCGGCGATGCCCCTTCTTCTCGCTCAGTAGATGCCGTTCCATCGGTACGCCAAAACATGGTGGACGACAAAAATTGGTCGGTCTGATCGGCGCCATCGAGCATCCAAATTGCCCCCAGCGCTTCGGTTGGCACCGGCACTACACCGTTGAGTTTCGTTTGCGCCTGGACGAGTGTTCGCACCAACCCCCGAGCGGTCACCTCAGGTCTAGAGGTATTCAGTTCGAACTGCTGCTTCACTCGATCAGCACCAAAGGGACGGGCATCCCATAGCCCAATACGGATCGAAGTCTCACGTTGCGGTTCGCTGGATTCGATCCAAGTCTTTCCGGTCCAGGTGTCAAAGGTTTGGGTGCGCAGAAACACCGGCGCTTGAGCAATCGTGCGGACCCGCAGAACAACATTGGTACTGCGTGTTGGTCGGTAGGCTAACTCCAAGGATTTGGAGCGCGATAGGGCGGTAAAGGTGCCACTCCTCGAATCGGCGGTGCGGCCTTGGGGACTTTGGCCAAACTCAGATTCGTTGGGTTGTCGCCACGTAAGTTTTCGCGCGCTGGGTTCAAGCAGCAAGCCGCCAGCAACGGCCACAGCAATCAGCGAAGCGGCCGCCCAATGTTGTTGGCGTCTTCGTCGCCAGGACCGAGAGCTTGTCGATGTGCTCGTGTTCGCTGCAGCGGTTGCCTGCCGCGCTGAAGGCCCGGTTCGGCGAGCCAGGTTGGCTAATCCCAACACCAGCAACGCTAGACCCACAAAAATCGCTGCAACGCTGATGGGATGGTTCCAAGGATGAAACACCATCGTGACGAGCGTTGCCATAGCCAACCAGCCGGCGACGTGCTCCTGCACTGATGCAACGATGAACACCCCAATGGCGAGACGAAATGCAAGCGCAGCTCCACCGTGACCTTGGCGTTCAAGTGTGGGCACGATGGACATCAACGCTAAGGACAGCGGAAGGACGAGTACCTCGGGAGACGCCAGCAACCTCGATGCTTTGGTGTTGGTGAAAACCCTCGCGATGATTAGTTGGCCCCGCAAGTGTTCTCGGTACAGCCAACCCAGAATTGTTGTGCCGCATACGGCAACGACTACATCCCACAAGCCAAGGGCGCCGACGCTGACGTGGGCAAGCAACTGACTGCCAACGAACACGGCGCTCGCCATCGCAGCAAGGGCATACGCGGTGGCTTGAGTGTCTTCGTAGTACTGAACGGCCTCTAATGAGGTGTGCTCGGGCACGGAATCAGAACCGGTTTCACCGTCGTTTTCGTCTGCGATTCTGGTTGGCGAGATGGTGCTCATGGCAGAATGGTTGTGCTGTCCGAAATGATGTGCACCCCATTGGTCTTGGCGAGATTCAAATCGTTACGCCACGCGCCAATGTAGAGATTTGCGTTGTCGAGCGCAACGGGTTCTCCCGTCACCGCAGAGCCAAGGACGATATCGATTTGGCGATTGGTGGCCACACTGCGAGTCATTTCACCTTGCGCGTCACGGCTTCGTACTTCGATAGGCCCCTGGTCTAAGAGGTGCTCCAACACCCCTGCCGAGAGTGACGCCCATGCTTCAGCCTTGGTTCCATCGTTTGGACCGAGATCGATTACTACAACGAGGGCAAACGCTTGAGGTTGATGAACTTCGACCATGGCTTGACCCACCCGTGCGGTACTTCGCCAATTGAGTAATCGTACATCGTCACCCAAAACGTAAGCGCGAAGACGATCTAGTTCTGTATCGACCGATAAAGCCGTAACGGTGTTGTTCAACGTGGCATCGGAGTTCAGCGCGTGACGATTTGGGCCAACGCACACCATGTTGGCTGTTGGGGAGGCGATGATTCGTGAGCGGCGCAGCAGCCCGATTGGCCCCGTATCTTCGAGGAACAAATCACGAAGTCGGTAAATACCGCGTTGTTTGGGTTGCACATCAAACGAAGTGCGTCCGGAATCGTTGAGATGATGGGTGCTGAGATAGCGAACCCGTTGGTTGGGAACTGCGTCGGTAACCGAAACGTGCACGGTTCCTTCTTCTTCGCAACGTAACACCGCAGGCACATCAACAGTGGCGATGAAGCGTTTGCGGTCGGCTAGTAACACGACGAGTTCGCCAATCAAGGCCAATAGCAACACCACCCCAATGAATGGTCGCGGATCAGCGGTTTCACTACTGGGCCGTGGAACTCCTAGGGCGATAGCCGCAATCGCGAACGCGCACCAGCCTGCGGGCGTGGGCACGATTCGCGATCTAGGTACTGTTCGTACTTGGTTTTTGGTGGTTTTGATGGTTTTCGAGGCGTTCATGGCGGCCGGACTGATACGGATAGTTGCATGGCTTGAACAACCTGCACTGCAACTACGGGCGAGGGACTGGGACTTCGGACAGGTAGCTGGTGATGCGGAAACGCGC
>JAYUVJ010000290.1:0-4182 GCA_043754155.1 Acidimicrobiia bacterium | reverse complement strand
GCGATTCGTGGTTTCCCACGTGCTGGAATCCACGTCGGCGGATGCGAGAAAGGAAATTCGTGGGGAAGGTAACTAGGGTGCCAGGGATAAATTTCGCTCTCGCATACTGAGGTTGTTTCACATGGCTAACTCCAAGACCCCCCGTACCCCGTTTGCCCCGTGGGATCGGCGGGAACTGCCCGGCTCGTTCACGGTTGAGGAATCTGCCAAGCGGGTAGGGAACTACAAGTGGATCGAAATGAAACTGTTCGAAACCATGGGCGGCTGGGTGGCCACCGTCCCCGAACTCGACGTAAAGCTTCGCCTCGGAACCCACTGCTACAAACACGCCTGGCATGCCGAGCTTTGGCACAAGCGACTGCCCGAATTGCGTGAAATGAACCCCGAACGCCTTACCGTCCCAGCTAACGATGGCGTAGCTGCGTTCATGGAAGCCGTATCCGAGCCAACCGACGCCAACCTCACGATCGAAAAGTTGGTAGGCGCATACCGGGTGTTGATTCCTCACAAGATTGCTGCGTACACCTACCATTTGAACAACACTTCATCCATCACTGATTCGCCGACGATGCGTTCGCTGCGTTTCGCTCTCGACGATGAGTTTGAGGATTGGCGAGATGGCGAGATGCTGCTCCAATCGATGTTGCTCACCCCTGAAGATGTGGCTCGTGCCTCGGAACGTCAACGGATACTCGAAACCATGTTGGTGAAGGCCGGCGGTATCTGCGGACCGGGAACTATCGGCGATTCCTATGCCGTCAACGAAAAGCTCTGATCCGGGTCTCTGGTTATGGCTGTTGTAAGTGTTACCCCTGAAGAATTCACCATCGTGCTGTTTCAAGCCGACGAGATTGCCGCGTTAACCGAGAAAATTGCTACGAACATTGGTTTTCCGGCCGAGACACCAATAAGCGTACGTATCGATGAACCGAACCTTTTCCAACGAGTTCGGCTTGCGTCGATGTCGCCAATCACCCTCGATATTGAAGGTGCCGCGCTAGAAGACCCAAAAAAGTTCCGGCAATTCTCGGAAAACCTGGCGGAAAACGTCCTCGGTCGGTTGCTATTTCAGGCCCACGACCGCACGCAGCCCGCTTTTGCTGAAGCGGATGAGCATGACAAGTTGTCCAACGCCCACGCCTGCGCATGGGACACCTATTCGGCCGGCCGCAGCGAACGAATCGGTATCAACGTCCCCAAAGCCCGGCACCTTTACGCGTTCCGAAACCGTCACACCTTCAGCGACCAATCCGACGCCGCCTTCGACCGCCTCTGGTCAGCCACCAACCTCACCTGGGCCGACATAACCGCTGCAAGCGACGGCGCCGCCAACTCGTGACCCAAGGCGTTTTGTGGCCAACGTAACGGCCTGCTTCGTTGCAATCGGTGTTTGAACCGGTTGGCGACCGGTTTACTTCCAACTCCCTAGGCCGTTCGCTTTAGACCGCTTTGGTAAGAGGCTGCTCTAGGCGACGTCGTGGGCGCTAATGGTGTCGAGGAGGTCAATTTGGGGTGCGGTGTCGAGCAGGCCGTTGCAAAGCTTCGCCATATCGATCATGGGTTCGGAGTCGAAATGAGTTCGCGCCCCATCGGGTGAAGTCCACTTTTGGACGATCACGAACCGGTTGGGCTGGGTAGAACTCACACAAAAGTCAACATTTCGGCATCCAGGCTCTCCCCGGGTAAGGACCACATAGCGTGACAAGACCGCGCTCAGGGCAGCCGCATCGTTGGCCAAAAACACCATCGTCACGAGCGTGGTCTCGATTTCTTGGGTGCCTACTTGGGTGATTTCGTCCACACCAAAACCTTCTACTTAGCCATTGAACTGGGGAAATGTGAATATTATTGAAGATACTTGACAGCTCGTAAAAAGAAGGGTTCTCAAAACGGCTTTAATCCCGTATCCTTTTAGTCCACCAGTTGAGGCAGTAGGGGACACAATCCGTGTTGCCTACAACACTGTCGTCTTGCCCGGTGAGCACCAAGACTTTCCCTGTACACCCCCCAAAAGACGACAACAAAGGAACATTTCGTGGCTAAGGAACGTGTGGAACGTGACGAGGAAGATCTCGTCCGCCTCTACCTGACCGACATCGGTCAATACCCCCTTCTCACCAAGGACGATGAAGTCCGGCTTGCGCAGGCAATCGAAGAGGGAAAGAAGGCGGGTCTCCAAATTGAGGCGGGTGGCAAAGATGTCACCGTTGCTAAGAAACGTGAGCTTCGACGCGCCCATAAACAGGGTGAAGACGCCGAGCGTACCTTCGTGCAATCCAACCTTCGCCTCGTTGTGTCGATTGCTAAGAAGTACCAAGCATCCGGCCTGCCACTGCTCGACTTGATCCAAGAAGGCAACCTGGGTTTGATGCACGCCGTCGAGAAGTTCGATTGGCGTAAGGGCTTTAAGTTCTCCACCTACGCAACCTGGTGGATCCGCCAAGCCATTACCCGCGGTATCGCCAACACCGGCCGTACCATTCGCCTACCAGTACACGCTGGTGACACGCTGGCCCGCCTCCAGAAGGCCCGTGCTCGCTTGGAACTCAAGCTTGGTCGCCCGGCCACACTTTCGGAGCTTTCCGCCGAAGTAGAGATGCCTGAAGACAAGGTGACCGAGGCGTTGCGTTTTGCCGCCGAGCCCCTTTCGCTCTCCGAGCCGCTTCGTGAAGATGGCGACGCTGAGCTGGGCGACGTTGTAGAAGACCGCTCCGCGGAATCACCCTTTGAGATGGCCGCTACTTCGCTGCTTCCCGACGAGATCATGAAGCTTCTCGGTCCCTTGGATGAGCGCGAGCGTGAAATCTTGCGTCTTCGTTTTGGTCTTGACCGTGGCGAACCCCGCACGCTCGAAGAGGTTGGCGAGCACTTCAACCTCACCCGCGAGCGAATCCGCCAAATCGAAGCACGAGCCATGTCAAAGCTCCGCCACCCGTCATCAGACACCGGCGCCCGCGACCTACTCGCCGTCTGAGCGCTTCAATCCTCGTTTCGCACTGGCCGCCTCCGGGCGGCTTTTTGCATTCTCAAGCAGCTTTGGCGAAACGACCGTGCCTGCGACGTGCAAATGAACTAGGGACGTTGTGCAAATGCACTAGGGATCGCTGTGTAGATGTACTACTGACTGCTGTGCAGATGTACAACCGGTGCTGTGACCTGCATGATCCAACAAACCAGAAACGGCCTGGCCCTCCGAATCAGGCACTACCTCGCGAGGTTGTTCGCGATCCCTAGGCGCCTTCGTCTGCATCTGTGCGTGCAGAGTTGCAGTCATTGCACGAAGGATCATTGTGAATTAATGAAAAACGGCAAATACAACCACCATCCACCTGGTTGAAATGAACTTGGTAAACAATGGAACAGGTCGACCTGGGTTCGCTGGGCCTAACGTTCTAAGTATGCGTCGTGCGGTTTCGTCGTCTTGTAGTTACGTTGCTGTCAGCTAGCTCAGTAATGTCGCTGGGCTTGACCCTTGGGGGGGGTCCGCGAGTTGGCGCTCAAACCGCGCAGGTAGTGGCTCCGCCCAATAAAGATGGCGTTGAGGGGCAAATCGTTGATCAACCGAGCCAGGCCTCGCAGCCTGTTGAAATTCCTGGAGCGAACGATCCTCGTATCAAGGCGGTTGAAGCGACCAACCGATCGGCTCCTGGACCCGCAACAAAATCGGGACCTGGCGAGGTTGCGGCCGTTCCGCAGAAAGAACAGGCGGCGGGTGCTCCATCTGCCATGGATATTGTTGGTGGTGGCGGTGAAGCGTCGATTTCGAAGCGGGCGGCACCTGTTCTTGAAGTCGTAGATAACGCACTCCCCGCTCTCCCCAGTGAGGACACGCTCGACTCGAAAGCGAAGGCAAAACGCAAACGTTTCGATAGCAAGACATCGAAGCGGTCTGGAAGGACAGCGACCGCAGCGCAGTTTGCGAATGCCGACGGTTCTTCAACGGTGAATCTGGGGTAGTCGGGATCGGCGCTTGACTCAACCGGTCAAGTCGTGGACGAGGACACTGCTTTTGTGGCTAATGGAAAAGGAAAGGTCCGCAAGTCTGCAGGTTTGGTACGGGTTGAATTGCCCGAAAATTTGGTTGATGGAACCGAGGTGGTTTCGCTAGGTGCGCCTGGTGCTCGTATCGGTTTCTCAGTTCGCCGCCCAAACGCCTCAGCTGCAAGCGTGTCAGTTCCGGCA
>JAYUVJ010000289.1:0-3621 GCA_043754155.1 Acidimicrobiia bacterium | reverse complement strand
GACATAACCATAAGCACCGTGCGGCCCATGATCGCGGGTGACCCGATTTGCGCCCCGGCTACGGGAACAGCCAGAGGAACAAGATTTTTGATCCATTGGCGGGGGCGTGCGGTCACCGCAAGAGCGAAGGCAGTGCCGCGGGCTTTGGCAAACTTCATACAGCCCACCAGATCCGGATTAGATCAAGAAACATCGCTGCCCCGTCCCGAATTGGATGAACCTTGCTGCCTGCTGATTCGGTCCAGACAACAGGTACCTCCACAACCCGTAGCCCTGCCCTCTTCGCCAAACTGAGCATCTCGACCTCATATGCGTACCGGTCAATCTTGAGTTGACCGAAAAGTGGCAAAACTTTCGAAATGGAGAGCACCTTAAACCCACACTGCGGATCAGACACCTCGACCAAGCCAAGGCCTCGAACCGCAAACCGAAAGAGGCAGGAGGCGACCCGTCGAACCAATGGACGAGGCGGACGAAATACTGCACCTCTATAAAAGCGGTCGCCCACAACGAGGTCGGCATCGTGCATCCGATTGAGCATCTTCGGCAGCACAGACAAATCAGCCGACAAGTCGGAATCCATAATTAGCGCTGTCTGAGCTCTTGCACGATCTAGACCGACCTTGACAGCTGCGCCTTTCCCAGAATTCGTGGCCGCCGCTATCGTTCGTACCCTTGGTTCCGAGCGCTGAACTTCCCCAACGAGCTGACGTGTTCCGTCGGTGCTCCCATCGTCGGAAACAACAATTTCCCAATTAGGCGAACCAATCAGATCAGACAAATTCTCGAGCAAGTGGGCCAGAACAGCCCCAATCCGCTCCACTTCGTTGTAACAGGGGATGATTACCGAAAGAATTGGAAAATTGCCATCGGTCCCGTTCAAATCAGGAATCCCTGGGCACTTGGAGTCCCGAGAACCAGTGCACGACACGACCCACAATCTAAGTCACCTATAGGGTACGGGAGTGGTTGCGCCCGTTCTTTACCTGTTTGCCGTAAGTCTCACGGGGTACGGCCTCACGACATTCTCCGGCAACAAATACAGGGCAGAGGAGCGGCTGGCCCTTGGCATAGTCAGTGGAGCCATCGCAGTATCTGGTTGCGGGCTATTGCTCTTCGAGCTTCTTGGAATGGGACTAAAAACATCAATTGGAGCCGTCCTATTACCGGCGACCGCTGGGACCTTCGCTGTTACGCGCAGACGAAGGGAGCTGAGTCTCGAGATCCAACAATTTCGAATACGACTTTGTCTCCCGTTTCGAGACCATCGAAGTTCAAAACCTCTAGTGCTTCTGAGCGTGATCACTACAGCGATCGCCACGAGAATATTGGCGCTCTCCTACCAATACAGCGAACAATCGGTCAGTGCTGGAAGCCTCGCCGTATGGGGGGACTGGTCGGCCCATCTCGCATATGCCGGCTCATTCGCCTTTGGTGACAACCGTGGATTCAAACTTCCGATCGCATCTGGCGTTCCATTTCGCTATCACTTTCTTGCCGACTTCTTTTCGGCCCTGTTCACTCCTTTAGGTGCAACCCTTCCCCAGGCGTTAGCCGTTTCTTCCTTGCTATTCGCCGTGGCTTTTCCGATTCTTCTGTGGTCCGTGACGTTGCGACTCAGCAATAGCCGACTCGCAGCATGTTTCGCCGTTCCCTTGTTCACGTTGAATGGGGGTTTTGGGTGGTTCTGGCTAATTGGCGATGTTCAAAAACTTGGTTGGCAGGCGTTGGTCAACCTCCCGAGAACCTACGCCAGGGTCCCAGATGCTGGAATCCTGGTCGACAATGCCATCTCAGCCTCGCTCTACGCGCAGCGCTCGACACAACTAGGCCTTTGCTTGGCTCTATCGTGCCTTTTGATCGTCCTGGTCGGTCGAGTCCACGGAGATCTCCAACCGTTTTGGTTCGCCGGGCTGCTACTCGGATCGGCGGGCGTTATCCATGCACATACGCTACTTACTGGGCTACTTCTGGGGTCCTTAGCTTGGACCGTGGAACGCAAGCGTCAGTGGTTTTGCCTGATACTACCTGGTGCGATCATCGGACTTCCGTTGGCGTGGCTCGTACTTCCTCCAAAGAGTTCGCTGCGAATCGAACCAGGTTGGATAGCTAACAATTTCAGTCAACCGTGGCTTTGGTTTTGGATTAGAAACCTAGGCCTTTTCTGCCCAATTTTGATTTTGGTTTCTGTGTTTGGAGGAGTGCCAAATCGCATTCGCAAACTTCAGCTACCACTTTGGCTTTGGTTCTTAATCCCAAATATATTTTCATTCCATCCATCCTCCTGGAACAACACAAAGTATTTCGTCTTCTGGCAACTCGGTGGCGCAATTACTTTGTCAATTTGGATCGCCAGATTTTTTGGTAGATCGGCCCACGCCCGGATCGTCTACAAACTTCGTGGCTTTGGAGTCGGAGTGATTTTTCTATCGCTTATAGCTAGCGGTATTTTGGATACCATCCGTTCTCTAAATCGAAACGCTGCGATCCCGATCGCCGGGCGGGACGCATTTGTCCTGGCAGATTGGCTGCGAGAAAACACGCCGAAATCGACGGTAATCGTGCAAGCGCCAAGCAACACGGCTGTTTTTGCGGCACTTTCAGGTAAGCCGACCCTCAGCGGATATCCAGGATGGACGTGGGATCTGAGTTTGCCGGATTGGCGTGACAGAGAAGAAGCATCGAAAGCCATTCTGGCCGGGAACCCAACTGCCCTCATGCTCGTCAAAAAGTATGACGTGGGTGTAGTGGTCATTGGACCCGAGGAGCGAGACTCCTTTGGAGCATCAGATTCCTATTGGAAAACCCATGGGGTACTGATCGCAGAACAGGGCAAGTACCGGGCGTACCGAACACGGTCGGGACACAGTGGTTAGGAAATATTCTTCTTTTTGCGGGAAACCAGAACGCTGAAAGCCAAAAGGAGAATTCCACCGCAAAGGAAGATTCCCCCGACGGTCGTAGCCAGCAAGCTTCTCGACCCGGTATAGGCCGGTTCTTCCTGGTTCAGCCCATTGCCCTGAACGTTCAAGTTTCCTTGAGGGACTGTCGTCGCTGCTATGCCGGCTATCGGAGACTGAGCCGGCGCTGCCGACGGAACAAACGTTGTGGAAGACGAGGTTGACGCGGGTTGGGGTGCAACAGCAACCGTTACCGAGGTCGCCGGGAGTGAAGTAGCCGGCGCGGTGGGCACCGTGGTTATGGCAGGAAATAGCAATAACAACGTGGTCGAAGAAGTTGTGGTTGTACTCGTTGGCACACCGGCTGTTGATGGTGTTGGTGTCGACGTTGCCTGAGGCGTTGGCGTTGGTGTAGGAGTCGGCGTCGGCGTTGCCTGAGGCGTCGGTGTCGGTGTAGGAGTCGGCGTTGCCTGAGGCGTCGGTGTCGGCGTAGGAGTCGGCGTTGCCTGAGGTGTTGGTGTTGGTGTTGGTGTTGGTGTTGGTGTTGGTGTTGGTGTTGGTGTTGGTGTCGGCGTTGCCTGAGGTGTCGGTGTTGGTGTCGGAGTCGGCGTTGGTGTCGGTGTTGGTGTTGGTGTTGGTGTTGGTGTCGGTGTTGGTGTCGGTGTTGGTGTTGGTGTTGGTGTTGGTGTTGGTGTTGGTGTTGGTGTTGGTGTTGGTGTTG
>JAYUVJ010000288.1:0-3379 GCA_043754155.1 Acidimicrobiia bacterium | reverse complement strand
GTTATCCAATGAGCTCAAACAGCATTTTGGCGAGCTCAACGGCGACGATCACCGGCCGCACCACGAGGGATCTTCTCAGTATCGATCAACTCGGACGTGACGGAATCGAACACCTCATGGAACTTACCGATCGCTTCATTGAAGTAAGTGCACGTAAGGTTCCAAAAATTCCAGCACTTCAAGGAAAAACCGTCGTCAACCTGTTTTTCGAAGACTCCACCCGGACCCGTCTGAGCTTTGAGACTGCGGCGAGGCGTCTCTCCGCCGATGTTATGACTTTTTCGGTTTCCACGAGCTCGGCCAACAAGGGTGAATCGCTTCGCGACACGATTGAAACCATTGAAGCCATGGGCATCGACGCCATCGTGGTTCGCCACAAAGCTGCAGGCGTGCCATGGCAAATAGCTGGATGGACTCATGCCGCCGTAGTGAATGGTGGCGACGGTTGGCATCAACACCCCACCCAGGCACTGCTCGATTGCTACACCATTCGCCAACGGCTCGGCGGTTTGGAAGGCCGTTCGATTGCCATTGTGGGCGACATCAAGCATTCCCGGGTGGCCCGCTCGAATGTGGATGCATTTACTGCAATGGGTGCCGATGTCACCCTGGTTGCACCGCCCACGCTGCTTCCTCCGTCGCTGGAAGGTTGGCCGGTCAAGGTGGAATTCGATCTTGATGCCGTGTTGGGTAGAGTTGATGTGGTCTACCTGCTTCGTATGCAGACGGAGCGTATGCATGAGGCGCTAATCCCCTCGTTGCGCGAATACACATCCAGATATGGCCTTACCGATGAACGATCTGCGCGCTTAGCGGATTCCGTCTTGGTAATGCACCCCGGGCCAATGAACCGCGGAGTGGAAATCGGGTCGTTAGTGCCAGACCGAGAAAACACCGTCATCACGCAACAGGTTGCTAACGGCGTTGCTGTGCGCATGGCCGTGTTGTTCGATCTTCTTACCGAGGCAAAATCATGAGTGCACTTATCATCGCTGGCGGCTCAATAGTTGACGGATCCGGGAGTGGCGCACCAGTTAGCGCCGATGTTGTTGTAGTCGATGGGATCGTTACGCAAATCGGCGCATCGGTCGATCGCCCCAGTGGTGCGGTTGAACTTGATGCCTCTGGCTGCATTGTGGGTCCTGGACTTATCGATCTGCACACGCACCTTCGTGAACCGGGCAATGAAGCGGCAGAAACCGTCGAAACCGGATCACGGGCGGCGGCACTTGGGGGCTACACGGCGATTTTGGCCATGCCCAACACCGATCCGCCAATTGATTCCGCCGCTGTGGTCAACCAGGTGTTGCAACTCGGTGTGAAAGCCGGCTTGGTTGATGTTCATGTTGCAGGTGCGATCACCGTTGGCCGTAAGGGCGAACTGCTGGCACCGATGGATGAGATGGCAGCCCTGGGCGTGCGGATTTTCACCGATGATGGTGCGGGTGTGCAAAACAACCGGCTGATGCGCAGGGCACTTGAGTACGCCAGCGTGATTGGCGTGACGCTGGCTCAGCATTGCGAGGACGCGGCGTTGAGCGAAGGGGGAGTGATGCACGAAGGTGCCTGGTCTTCCCGTCTCGGTCTTCCCGGTCAACCTGCTGAGGCCGAAGAGTTGATGGTCGCTCGTGACATTGCACTGAGCCGCCGGACTGGTGCGCCGGTCCACTTCTTGCATATGTCGACAGCGGGTTCGGTTGAACTGATTCGGAGAGCAAAAGCCGAAGGCCTCAAGGTCAGCGCCGAAGCTGCACCGCATCACTTCACCCTTACCGATGCCGCTCTGGCTGGATACGACACCGTGTTCAAAGTGCACCCGCCCCTACGCACCGATGCCGATGTTGCTGCCGTGAAGCTTGGACTGGCCGACGGAACCATCGACGCCATTGCTACGGATCACGCGCCTCATACCTCCGAGACGAAAGAACGTTCCATGCTCGATGCGCCTCCGGGCATGCTGGGGCTGCAAACGGCGTTGTCTCTAGCGATCACCGAACTCGGCCTGCCCATTGAACGGGTGTTCTCTCTGCTCTCCGGCGCCCCAGCACGGATAGCGCAAATCACCGAAGTGCACGGTCGCCTCGCCATTGGTCGACCGGCGAATGTGTGTGTAGTTGATCCAAAGGCGACGTGGACGGTCGACGCGCACCAGCTGGCCAGCAAAGCCCGAAATACGCCCTTTGCAGGCCGAACGCTCAGCGGTGTCGTAAGGCACACAGTGTGGAACGGTATTGCCACGGTCGCCAACGGAACGGCTCAACGATGATGGAGCGAACCGGAATCCCAACAGTCCGACCGATCCCAACGGCATGGACTGAGCTTCTTATGAAGAACCCTTTCCCTGCACGGTATGTGTGCAGACGATTTGATGTAACCCTCGATACCCACAAGGCAGCAAAATGAGTACGAACAAATTCACTGAAGCTCTTCTCGTTTTGTCCGATGGCGAAGTGTTTGAAGGCGAAGCCATTGGCTATCAGCCTCCTAGCGGAATTGCTACGGGCGAAGTGGTGTTCAATACGGTGATGAGTGGCTACCAGGAGGTAATCACAGATCCTTCGTACGCCGGGCAGATCATCACCTTCACGTATCCACATATCGGCAACTACGGGATCAACGCCACCGATAACGAAAGCCGCGGTACGTTTTGTCGAGGCGTTGTTGTTCGTGAGTTGAGTCGCAGAACCAGTAACTGGCGAGCCGAATCGAGTTTGGCTGAAGCGCTGGAACACTGGCAGCTTTCGGGTATTGCCGGGATAGATACTCGCCGCCTTACCCGCCATATTCGTGATTCGGGAGCTATGCCCGGCGCATTTGGGACCGCATCGCCAGAAGCCTTGAACGCCGCAGCGAAAGCCGAGCCAGGTACCGACGGGGTGGATCTTGTGAAGGTCGTTACCACCGGCGCGCCCTACACCTTTGGTGAGGGACCGATGCGAGTTGTGGCCTACGACTTCGGGATCAAACGCAACATCCTGCGACATCTCGCGAAAATCGCTACCGTCACCGTGGTTCCCGGCCATATGCGCGCTGATGACGTACTCGCCTACGAACCCCATGGTGTGTTTCTGTCCAACGGACCGGGTGATCCAGTGGTGTGCGACTACGCCGTGCAGGAGATCAAAGCCCTGCTCAACCAGGTGCCGATTTTCGGGATCTGCCTCGGTCATCAGCTGCTGTCGACGGCGCTGGGTGGCGAGACGTTCAAGCTCCCGTTTGGGCATCACGGTGGCAACCACCCGGTGAAACATATGGCTACGGGACGTGTGGAGATCACCAGCCAGAACCACAACTTTGCCGTCGCGGAAGGGTCGCTGGCCAATGCTGATGTAACCCACGTGAACCTCAACGACGGTGTGGTTGAAGGTATTGCCTGCCG
>JAYUVJ010000287.1:0-2029 GCA_043754155.1 Acidimicrobiia bacterium | reverse complement strand
CGCATGGGGCTGGCTGACATTCGATCCATCGGGGGTGATCTGGCCATACGCATTGTTGAAGAACGCATTAGTAATGGTGCTTATCAAGATATGGGTGATCTTGTACGAAGGATCGATCCAGGACAAGTAGTACTCGAAGCCCTCGCTACCGCCGGTGCGTTCACCACCTCCTTCGGACTCGAACGCCGTGCCGCACTCTGGGCTGCTGGTGCTGCCGCCCAAGGAAGACCGGGTCGGTTGGCAGGAATCGTGACTGGTGAACGAGCACCGATACTTCCCGGCATGGCAGCTATCGAAGAAGCGGCCGCTGATTTATGGGCAACAGGAGTAACGCTGGGAGGATACCCAACAGTGCACGTCCGCGAAGAATTACGTGCACTTGGTATTTGCTCGTCGGCAGACTTGCGCCAAGTGGAACACGGCACCCGAGTATGGGTCGGAGGAATCGTGACGCATCGTCAACGTCCTCAAACCGCAGGAGGAACCACGTTTATCAACCTCGAAGACGAAACCGGCCTCGTCAATGTGATCGTTTCCAAAGGAGCATGGGCGCGGTACCGTCAAGTTGCGCGGGGTGCATCGGCCTTGTTAATCCGCGGCACCCTAGAACGAACCGAAGCCCCACCCTACGAAGCCTCCGCCTTAGAGAACAAGGCCTTAGAAAACAGTCCAAAACTCATCGTGGTGGATCCAGGACGGGCCGACGTGCCTCAGGAGACGAGGAACACTGATCCAAACCGACCTTGCGTCATCAATATCGTGGCCGACAAGATCGATCTGCTGAGCATGCAGGTCAAACCTGGAAAATCACGAGACTTTCACTGACCGTCGCTTGCCTGCCAGTCGCTCCACGAGGAGGACTACGTCAGCCCACCAAGGCTGAAGAGTCGTCTGCCCAGATTTCGTCGGCGCTCAAACGGGGAACCTCGATCGCACCAGAAAGGGGAACGGCTGGTATCGCAGCAGGAGCCGTCCATGCTGGTGCAGCCTCGGCCGCCAACGCTGCCTCGTGGCTCTCCTGAGGAGTGGTCGCAGGCGTACTAATCGGGGAACGTCTCAGACGTCGCCGCATATCTTCCACGATGGCTCGAGCCTCCACAATGCCCACAGCCGTATGTTCACGAACCACTTTGACCGCATCGGAATCTCGATTTAACAGAATGAGTTCACGAGCCTGCATTACATACCCGGGCAAATCGTCATCGGGATATGGAACGCCCACAGCACGATACAGATAGTCAATCTTGCGGGAAAGCCGATCGATCACCTGACGCAGCTCAACGTCGGTCAGCGAAGCTTGGAGAGGGATCGAATCAGAAAACATGAGGGGAGGCTTTCGGGCAGGGTTGTCAAAACAACAGCGGGTACGACAGCAACGACGACAGCTACAACAACTACAACAACTACAACAACTACAGAGTTACAACAACCAGAGTTACAACAACCAGTACTCCGTTTTCATCGGCACAAGCGACGAATCCCTAAAGCTACTTAGCAAAATTCTTCACCCAAATAACCGCGGGAGCCTTCCGCCAGTACGCAACTGGGTAACGGAACGAGTAGTTGATTAACCTTCGACCTGGTTGACCGGTGGTGCCCCAGCCTTGACCGCACCATCAGCGGGGGCAGCGGGGGCAGCGGGCGCAGCTCCCCCCGACGACGTCGGCGCGGGTTGTACGGTTTTTTTCGTGGGCTTTTCTGGTTCGGGAGCACCAGCATCGGCACCACCAGCAGAGGCACCAGCATCAGTCGGAGCAGCAGATTTTGAAGATGAAGACACTGCAGACTTTGGCCGACGAACCGTTGACTTATTCTTTTTCGGCGTTTTTGCTGTCGGTCCGGTCGAAGGTTTAGTGGCGCTCGCCCCCGTAGTACCGCCCTGACTAGCTCCCACACCAGTGTCCGCAGCGCTGGCGGCAGCAGAATCTGCGAGTGCTGCGGCGGCCCCAGCAGGATCAAGGAGCGACGGGTCCCCAATAGCTGGATTGCTCAGGTCGGCGATTTCAGCCGGGTCAACCAGCGGAGCATC
>JAYUVJ010000286.1:0-26078 GCA_043754155.1 Acidimicrobiia bacterium | reverse complement strand
CTGCTCAAAATGCGCTTCTCGCTTGACCTCTATATCAACCAACGTCCGTTCCTGTATCCCCAGAACAACGTGGATTGCATCGTCATCCGCGAAAATACCGAGGGCACCTACGCCGGTGAGGGTGGCATTTTGCGCAAGGGTACCCAGTTTGAAGTGGCCACCCAGGGCAGTGTCAACACTCGGATGGGGGTGGAGCGAGCCGTGCGGTACGCCTTTGAATTGGCCCGCACCCGCAAGAGGAAGCACCTGACGCTAATTCACAAAACCAACGTGTTGCAGTTCTCCGGCGACCTTTGGCAGCGCACGTTCAACGAAGTGGCCACCGAGTATCCCGACGTGGCTACTGCCTACAACCATATTGACGCCGCTTGTATCTACTTCGTCGACTCTCCACAGCGTTACGACGTGATTGTGACTGACAACCTGTTCGGCGACATCATCACTGACCTGGCAGGCGTAGTTTCGGGTGGTGTGGGCTTGGCATCTTCTGGCAACTTGAACCCAGCACGCACCGGCCCATCGATGTTCGAACCGGTCCACGGCTCAGCCCCCGACATTGCCGGCAAAGGCATTGCCGATCCCCGTGCCGCCATCATCTCTGCTGGCCTCATGCTCAACTTTCTCGGTGAAACGGAAGCTGCAGCACGCATTGCCGTGGCGATCCAAAAAACCGTAAAAGGCGATTCAGGAATGCCTGCTGGGACTGTGGCAATTGGTGATTTCATTTCATCAATTGTCTAGGAATCGTCCGGGTCCCTTTTGACAGCCCTAACTTTAAGGTGAATCACCTATAAGGAGAGCAAAAAAGACCAATTAACGGGCGCGTTTACGGACTCAACAAACGGGAATGGCCGAATTGTTATTAAGTATCGGTGATGTTCTTCCGATGAAAAAGCGGTGAACCCAAGCTCAGTCCAAAGCACGGACCTATCGCCACGTCGACGGATACAGCGCACAGCTTCTGCGTTGGCTGCGGCCGTAGCCTCGCTGACTCTGTCGCTCGTTGGCATGCAGGCCGGGTCGATCACTCCCGCGTTCGCCGCGCCAGCAGCAGGGCCAGGTGCTCTTTCTGTTACGGCGGCTGGAACATTTGCGTCTGGCTCCGTCCCAGATGGAACTTGCCGCGCGGTGGTTCTGGGCGTTGGTGGATCTGGCGCCTCCTCGACCGGTGGTGCTGCCGGCACAACCACTGGCGGGCTTGGGGCACCCGGCGCGGCGATCGGCGCAACCTTTGAGGTTATCCCTGGTCAGGCGTATGCAGGCGCCGTCGGCGGGGGTGGTGGCATTGCTGCTGGAGCAACGGCACCGTCACCCGGCGGTGTTAGCGGTGTAACGACAGGCATTGGCGGTAAGGGCGGTACAACCTCTGGAGCGACGCACCCTGGTGGCAGCGGCGGCGGACGAACCGAGTTACTCGTCGGAGGTGTTTCACTCTTGATTGCCGGTGGCGGTGGTGGCGGTGGAGCTTCCCACAGCGTAGTGGCTGGCGGATCAATCGGAAATGGTGGACGGGCAGGTTCCGCTGCTGCCACCGGGGCGATTGCGGGTTTGAACGGCAATGCAGGTGCAGACGGTACCAGCACCAACGCCGGGGGTGCTGGCGGAGGCACGGGGGCTGGTGGATTGGGAGGCGTGAGCTCTGGAACCACACCAAATGGATTTCCTGGGACTGGAATTGGTGCTGGTGTCGGAGGAAACGGCGGAAACGATACGGCAAATGATTCGGGCGGCGGTGGCGGTGGCGGTTACACCGGGGGTGGCGGAGGGGCAAGCACGGTAAACACTTCAGTTACCGGCGCTGGTGGCGGTGGCGGTTCAAGCTACATCGCACTGGCCTCTCCCGTTCCAACAGGAATGGCTGCAACGGCAATATCGGGTTCCACCGGAGCGATGACGGCCTCAGGTGCTGTTTCTGGAGCGAACGGCAGCCTCAACGTCGATTGGAGACCCTGCATCTTTGACCTGGCCCTAACCAAATCCGCTTCACCAATCTCGATGTCTGCGGGTGGAACCGCCACCTGGACCATCGCGGTGAAGAACAACGGCCCCGATCCCATGACCAAGGGTGACACCCTTGATCTCACCGATACGCTGCCGGCCGGACCAAACGGCCCCTCTTCTCCTGCCTACAAAGTTCTCTCAGTCACCACTTCTGGCGGATCCAATGCCAATATGGCTAGCGGTGCCATTAGCTGTTCTGGGGTAACGGTCGGCTCGGCCTTGCCCACCAACACCACGTGTTCACGCACCTATGACGCTCCTTCAGCCCCAGGCGCGCCAACCGGCGGCTTGCGCGGTCTCAATGTGGGCGAGACCTTAACCATCACCTACGAACAAAACATTGCACTTACCGCTACATGTCCCACGACGATCACCAACGTGGCGACCATCAAAGATCGCCCGTCCTCTTCGGGCACGACCGATGTCATAGGCGTAACCGTTACCGACACTGTTAACGCACCACTCACCATTACGTGCCCGCCAGCGTTGAAATTGGTGAAGGCCCTTTCTGGTTCCCGTTTAGCCGCCGCAGATCAGTTCACCATGTCTCTCACACCAAGTGGCTTGCCACCCGCTGGTGGAACTGCAACCACTGCTGGATCTGGTGCAACGGTCAACGCTTCGACGGGTGTTCTCGTTGTGCCTCAAGCGACCGCCGGCCTTGCCTACAGCTTTGGTGAAGCCATGGCCGCAGGCAGCGCGTCGGCCATTAGCCAGTATGGCCAATCGGTCAGCTGTGTAAATTCGGCGTCAGGGTCGGCGACGGTGCTTCCCGCATCGGGATCTTCCGCCGTACCGTTTAGCATCACTCCGATTGGTGGTGACAACATCACCTGTACGCTTACCAATGCACCTTTGGCTTCGACGCTCACCATTGTGAAATCGTCGACTACAACCACTTTTTCCAGCCTGGGCGCAAGCGTTCCATACTCATTTGTAGTGAAGAACACCGGTGCGACGACACTTAACTCCATAACCGTGAGTGACCCCAACGCCACCGGCATAACCTGCCCGGCAACTTCGCTTGCTCCGGGTGCCTCAACCACCTGTACGGCAACCCATGTGGTAACCCAAGCAGATCTTGACTCCGGCTCGATCGTGAACAAAGCAACCGTAACGGGCACACCGCCTGGAGGTTCACCGATCCCCGTAGTGAACTCACTTGTGGTCACCATTCCCGCAACGCAATCACCGTCGATCACAATTCAAAAGTCCACCACTAAATCGTCATTCTCTGCTCTTGGTGAGTCGATTCCATATTCGTTCCTGGTGAAGAACACTGGCAATGTAACCCTAAGTGCAATTACTGTTTCGGATCCAAAGGTAAATGGCGTTTCCTGTCCAACAACGTCGCTCGCTCCAGGAGCCTCCACAACCTGCACCGGTACGCACACAGTTGTTCAGGCCGACCTTGACAACGGCTCAGTAATCAACACCGCTTCGGTCGTGGCAACTTCCCCCAATGGCAGTGCCCTAGCGCCACAGAGCTCCAACCAGGTAACCGTTCCTGCGCTACAAACTCCAGCACTGACCATCGTTAAATCGAGTGCAACAACGTCTTTCACCGCCGTTGGACAATCGATTGCCTATGACTTCGTGGTAACCAACAAAGGCACCGTCACCTTGTCGGCTGTTACCGTCACGGATCCGCTCGTAACGGGGATCATCTGTACGCCTACTTTAATTGCGCCTGGCGGGTCATCCAATTGCACGGGCACCTATGTGGTGACCCAGACCGATCTGAACGCAGGATCAATTTCCAATATGGCCTCGGTTAGCGCCAAGCCACCGACCGGGCCCAATGTTGGACCGTTTGCGTCCAACGTGGTCACTATTCCAGCGGTGCAAAATCCGGCCATGACTATCGTGAAAACTGCTTCAAAAGCCACGTACAGCACACTGAACGAATCCATCACCTATACCTTTGTGGTCACTAACACCGGGAATGTCCTACTCAACACCGTTACCGTTACGGATCCAAAGGCCACCGGCATTACCTGTGATGTGACGACCCTCGCTCCAGGAGAATTTGGCACCTGTACCGGAACGCATTTGGTCACCCAAGCAGACCTTGATTCACCCAACATCGTTAATATCGCCAGTGTGGTGGCCACGCCCCCTTCGGGAACGCCAACTAGCCCCATTCTTTCCGCCGCCGTCACCATCGATTCAGTGCAAAACCCTAAACTCACGGTAGCGAAATCCACCACTAAAACCAATTTCGCAGCCGTGGGCGAAACGATCCCCTATTCGTTCTTGGTGACCAACGAAGGCAACGTCACCATTACCTCGATTGCTGTTACCGACCCGAAGACCTCGGGTGTTTCGTGCCCCGTAACCACGCTTGCCCCGGGAGCCACGACAACGTGCACCGGATCGCATACCGTTACGCAATCCGATCTCGATGCAGGCAAAGTGGTAAACACCGCCCAAGTCACCGGAACCCCACCAAACGGTCCGGCGCTGGCCCCCGTGTCCTCCAACACAATCGACACGCCAGCAGTTCAGCAACCCCTGCTCTCCATCGTGAAGTCAACCACTGCAGCAAACTTCTCCGCAACAGGTGAAACCATCGCCTACAGCTTTGCCGTAAAGAATGTCGGCAACGTAACCATGACCGCCGTTACCGTTACCGATCCCTTGTTCAGCAGCGTAAGTTGCGGATCTTCGACGCTTGCGCCCGGCGCATCGACCACCTGTACAGGCTCTTACACCACCACGCAAGCCGATGTTGTGGCCGCAACCATCAACAACACCGCTGCCGTTGCAGGGACAGACCCAACTGGGACAACTACAGCCCCATTCGCCTCCAACACGGTGAAGGTTCCCCTTCGCGCCCTTCCGAAGCTCACCATCGTGAAAGCAACTCCCGCAACTAACTACTCGGTACTTGGATCGCTCGTTGACTACACTTTTACCGTCACCAACACCGGCAATGTACCGCTAAGTGCACTCACGGTTTCTGATCCGAATACCACGGGAATCAGCTGCCCTGTCACGACCTTGGCGCTGGGTGCCTCAACCATTTGCTCTGGAACCCACACGGTCAACCAAGTCGATCTCGACACCGGTTCGATCATCAACACGGCAACCGTGGTGGCCACTCCACCAAGTGGCACGCCACTGGCTCCGCTGAGCTCCAACACTGTATCGATCCCGGCCGTACAAACCAGCGCGCTTACGATTTTGAAAGAAACCATCAAGGCAAGCTTCGCTGCTGCGGGCGAAAGCATTCCGTATACCTTCACCGTCACCAACACCGGCAACGTCACCATGAGCGCAATCACGGTAAGCGATCCCAAGGTCACGGGCCTTTCCTGCCCAACCGCACCACTAGCTCCAGGTGCAAATGTTGTTTGTTCGGCCGTCCACGCCGTAACTCAAGGCGATCTTGATGCCGGGTTCGTGGTTAACTCTGCTTCAGTTGTAGGTACGCCGCCGAGCGGAACACCAATCGCGCCAGTGACATCCAATACGGTCAACGTACCGGCAGTTGCCTCGCCATCACTCAGTGTTGTAAAAGCCACAACCACTTCTAGCTACAGCACCGTCGGCCAGCTTTTTGGTTACACGTTCACCGTAAAGAACACCGGGAACGTCACCATGAGTGGCGTGGCAGTGTCCGACGCGCAGCTTTCCGGAATCAGCTGTGCACTTACTACCTTGGCTCCAGGTGCCACCACAACTTGCACCGGAACCCATGCGGTAACCCAAGGCGATCTCAACGCCGGTTCGATTGTCAACACCGCTTCAGTTGTAGGAACACCACCGAATGGCACGCCAATCAGCCCGATTTCCTCGAATACTGTCACCGCACCGGCGAATCAAACGCCAGCACTCTCCATCGTGAAAGCCTCCACCGCCACCGCCGTGAGTGCCGTTGGCGATGTGATTTCTTACACCTTCAGTGTCACCAACAACGGCAACGTAACCCTTACGTCGATTGCGGTAACTGACGCCAACGCCACCGGGATGAGCTGTGTTGATTCCACGCTTCTTCCAGGTGCATCAACCACGTGTTCAGCATCGCATGTGGTTACCCAGGCTGATCTTGACTCTGGCACCATTGCCAACGTTGCATCGGTAATAGGTACGCCGCCAAGTGGTACCGCGATCACCCCAGTTACCTCAAACACCGTAACCGTGCCGGTAAACGCCGCACCGAGCCTAAGTATCGTCAAGGCTTCACCAACAACTAGCTACTCAGCCGTGGGCAACACCATTACGTACACATTCAACGTAACAAACACCGGCAACGTCACTATGAGCGCCGTTTCGGTGGTTGACCCAACGGCGAGTGGCATCACCTGCCCGGCCACCACGCTGTTCCCCGGTGCCTCAACCACCTGTACCGGAACACACCTCGTCACCCAAGCCGATCTCGATGGCGGTGCGGTAATGAACACGGCATCGGCCGTGGCCACTCCGCCAAACGGTACGCCGATCCCGCCAGTTTTTTCCAACACCGTAACGGTGCCGGCCATCCAGGGCCCAGCACTGAGCATTGTGAAATCAACTACCACCACCAACGTGAATGCGGTCGGCGACACTATTGCCTACAGGTTCAAGGTCACCAATACCGGCAACGTCACCATGGGTGCAATCACGCTTAGCGATCCCAACGCTGTTGGTATTTCTTGCCCAACCACCCCTCTCGCCCCAGGTTCCTCGACCACCTGTACTGCCACGCACAACGTTACTCAAGCTGATCTTGACGCCGGAACCATCGACAACACCGCATCAGTTGTGGGCACTCCACCAAGCGGCACACCAATCTCTCCGGTTCCGTCAAACAGCGTAAGCGTGCCGGTGATTGTATCCCCAGCACTATCGATCGTGAAGGGTTCCTCCACGGTAAGTTACGCAACGGTTGGAGTCTCGATTCCTTATACGTTCACGGTGCAAAATCTCGGTAACGTCACCCTGAACTCCATTGTGGTCAGTGATCCAAATGCCACAGCAATTACCTGTCCGCTCACCACCTTGGCGCCAAGTGCATCAACAAGCTGTACCGGTACGCACACCGTTACCCAGAACGATCTCGACTCCGGATCAATCATCAACACGGCAACTGTTCGTGGCACCACGCCGCTGGGTGCAACGCTTTCACCGGTTCCTTCGAACACGATCGCCATCCCGGCCGCTCAAACTCCTTCGCTCACCATTGTGAAGGCCACAACAACCTTGGCCGTTTCAACAGTTGGAACAGTGATTCCGTACAACTTCGACGTAACCAACAACGGCAACGTAACCCTAAGCGCAATTATTATTACTGATACCAACGCCACCGGCATAACCTGCCCAACTGCACCGCTTTCCCCGGGCGCAACCGTTACCTGCACGGCGTCGCATACCGTCACCCAAGCTGACCTCGACGCTGGAACCATCCAAAACACCGCATCAGTGGTTGGCAAACAACCCAATGGCGCGCTCACCACACCTGTTGGTTCCAACACCGTTGTCGTGCCCGTGACCACTTCGCCATCGTTGTCAGTAGTGAAAGCAACGTCAACAGCCAGCTTTACCTCTGCTGGCGATGTGGTTTCTTACACCTTCACCGTAACAAACACTGGCAACCTCACCATGCATGCAATTGCCGTTACCGATCCTCAAGTGACCGGCATTTCCTGTCCCGTCACCACCCTGGCCCCTGGGGCGTCAACCATCTGTACCGCAACCCACGTTGTCACCTTGGCTGATCTCAATACCGGATCGATCACCAATACTGCTTCTGTGGTTGGAACTCCGCCTAACGGAACACCAATTGCTCCGGCCTCCTCCAACACCGTTATTGTCGCCGGTGACCAAGCCCCTGCGCTCACCGTGGTGAAGTCCACAACTAAACCAACTTTTGCCGTGGTCGGTGAACCCATCACGTATTCCTTTGTAGTCACCAATACTGGCAACGTAACCGTAAGTGCCATTAGTGTTAATGACCCGATCGTAGGCGTAATAATCTGTACACCTACGAGTTTGGACCCGGGACAGGTAGCAACATGTTCCGGCACCCGTTTGGCCACCCAGGCTGATCTTGATACCGGTTCGGTCATCAACACGGCCACCGTTTCGGGAACTACGCCTTCAGGTCAGCCGCTCACCCCGGTGGCCTCAAACATCGTGACGGTGCCAGCGACCCAATCGCCGGGTCTCACGATTGTGAAATCAACACTGAAAACTTCATTCTCAACCGTAGGTGAACTGATCACGTATACGTTCCACGTAACCAACGTAGGTAACGTGAACATCACTGCGGTAAAGGTAACTGATCCAATCGCTGGCAGCGTAACCTGTTCGCCCACCGCACTGGCCCCCGCACAATCTGTTGATTGCACCGCCAGTCGTGCTGCTACCCAATCTGATCTCAATGCTGGTTCGATCGTGAACACTGCATCCGTGGTGGGAACACCGCCATCTGGTACGCCACTTGCGCCGGTAGGTTCCAACATCGTCACGGTCCCTGCTGTGCAAGCGCCTTCGCTATCGATCGCCAAATCCACCACGGCCACGGCATACGCAGCCGTAGGTGACGCTATCCCTTACAAATTCACGGTCACCAACACCGGCAACGTCACGCTCACCAATGTTGTCGTTGCCGATCCACTAGTTAGCGCGATTAGCTGTGATGTCACCACGTTGCTCCCTGGTGCAAAAGCCATCTGCGTAGGTACACATACGGTTACGCAGGGCGAGCTCGATTCCGGACTCATCGTCAATACTGCGACAGCTACCGCTACGCAACCCATTGGCACGCCGCTTGCTCCTGTTTCCTCGAACACCATTACTGTTCCGGCGACCCAAACCCCATCGCTCTCCGTAGTGAAGTCAACCTTATCGACTTGGTACAACACCGTTGGGGATTCACTGGTCTATGGCTTTGCGGTCACCAACACCGGTAACGTCACTATGAGCCAAGTTGCCGTAACCGATCCCAAGGTTGCTGGTGTTTCTTGCCTCGCAACCACCCTCGCTCCAGGTGCTTCGACAACGTGTAGCGGCACCCATTCCGTTACCCAAGCCGATTTGGATAGCGGCACGGTAGTGAACACCGCCGAAGTGACGGGAACCCCACCGGGTGGCTCGCCCGTTACACCACTGCCTTCAAACACCGTCAACATCGTCGCATCCCAAACTCCAGCACTGTCCATCGTGAAGGCAACCACTACTACGGATGCGATCGCGGTAAACCAAACCATTCCGTACACCTTCACTGTTACCAATACAGGCAACGTAACTGTGAGCGGCGTTGCTGTGTCTGATCCAAACGCCTTCGGTATTGGTTGTGGATCGTCACTGTTGGCTCCGGGTGCTTCAACAGTTTGTACTGGTTTCCACTGGGTGACTGCCGCAGAGCTTGATGGCAGCGGAATTGTGAATACGGCATCGGTTGTGGGTACACCGCCAACCGGGTCTCCCATCGCGCCGGTGCTGTCAAATACTGTTGTGGTGCCCACGCAGCAGTTGCCCAGCCTTTCCGTCACCAAGGCCACTTCAACCGGTAGCTACGCCACGCCAGGGGCAACTGTTTCGTACACCTTCCGAGTAGTAAATACCGGCAACGTGACCCTGGTTGGCATCACGATTGTTGACCCACAACTCACTGGTATCAGTTGCGCTGCCACCTCTCTTGCCGGAGGTGACGCCACCACCTGTTCGGGTGTTCATACTGTGGTCCAAGCCGATATTGATGCTGGTTCTCTTGTCAACACGGCAAGCGCAACTGCTACGCCTCCGAGCGGCTCGCCAGTTGCTCCTGTTCTATCGAACACCGTTACGGTTCCGGCCATTGTGTCCCCAGCTCTTGGCATTGTGAAGGCCACAACTTCGCTCAGTTATGCTGCGGTAAACGAGGAGATTCCCTTCACCTTCACTGTTAGGAATTCGGGCAACGCCACGATGTTTAACGTCACGGTTACCGACACAAACGCCACAGCAATTACCTGCCCAGTAACCACGTTGGCAGTGCTCGAATCCATGGTATGTACCGGAAAACACATCGTTACCCTGGCTGATCTAAATGCAGGATTCGTAGCGAATACCGCCGAAGTACACGGCAACGATCCGCTTGGCGCAGCGATCACCCCGGTTCCCTCAAACACGGTAAATGTGCTTGCGGCAATTGCCCCCAGCCTTAGCGCACTAAAGGCCGACAACGGCGCCGTCATCACCAAAGCGAATGACCTAGTCAACTACACCGTTCTGATTACCAATACTGGAAATGTCACGCTTTCGTTGGTGAAGGCCGATGATCCCATTGCACCTAACTTCACTTGTCAAAGCAGCATGCTCAATCCGGGTGAAGCCACGTTGTGTGCGGGAACCCATATGGTCACCCAAGCCGAAGCTGATGCGGGCGTCATTGTCAACACCGCGAAAGTAACGGGCAAGCCACCAATTGGTGCTCCGCTCACGCCGGTTTCCTCCAACACCGTGGCAGTGCCGATCGTTCCAGGTCCAAAACTTGCCCTGCTGAAGCGAACCAATAAGCAGAACTTCTCGGCCGTTGGCGAATCCATTGTGTACACCTTTGATGTGGTGAACACTGGCAATGTGACCCTGCACGACGTAGCAGTGAGCGACCCCAATGTGAGCGGCGTTTCCTGTCTGCTCAACAGCCTTGCCCCTGGTGAAGCAACTGTGTGTGTAGGTACCCATACCGTTACCCAGGCCGACGTTGATGCTGGCTCGGCAGTGAACACGGCAAATGTTGTGGCCACCACACCTAAGGGTTCTGTCCTCCCGCCGTTTGCCTCAAACACCGTGACCGTGCCAGCAGTGCAAACACCGGATATACTGGTAGTAAAGGCCGCGTCTGCAGCATCAGTTGCCGTTGCTGGTGACGTGATCCCGTACCAGTTTACTGTTACCAACAAAGGCAACGTAACACTAAGTGCCATTACTATTACCGATCTGAATGCCACGGGCCTGGTCTGCCCACAAACTGTTGTTGCCCCGTCGCAATCAACGATTTGTACCGGTGTGCACACAGTTACCCAAAACGATCTTGATGCCGGCTCGATCATGAACGTGGCATCGGTTTCGGCAACCCCACCAAACGGGCTTCCCAGCCTTTCGGTGGGCTCAAACCCCGTTACCGTCCCAGCAATTGCGGCCCCGGCTTTGACGATTGTGAAGTCCACATTGGACGCTAACTACGCGGCAGTAAACGACACTGTTCGCTATGACTTTGTGGTTCGTAACTCGGGCAACGTAACGCTCTCTGCCATTGTGGTAAGTGATCCAAAGACCACTGGTGTTACCTGTTTGACCACCACCTTGCTGCCAACGGTTTCTACCACCTGTTCAGGAACGCACACCGTCACCCAAGCAGATCTGGATGCTGGCTCGATTGCCAACACTGCAAGAGTTACGGGAACCCCACCAATAGGTGCGCCAATCGCCCCAATACCTTCCAACACCGTGATAGTTGATGCGGTTCAGAATCCGATCCTGAAGATCACGAAGAACTCAACCACTAGCGCGGTAACTACGCTTGGTCAAAGCATTCCCTACACCTTCGTCGTCGAGAATCTTGGCAACGTAACTATCACCGGTGTAGTGGTTGTGGACACCATGGTTGCGGGAGTGAGCTGTGATCGGGCCTCATTCGCTCCAGCTGAAACTATTACTTGTTCGGGTACTCACCAAGTAACGCAAGCCGAGCTTGATGGTGGTTCCGTGATCAACACTGCATCAATATCGGGCGTTTCGCCAAAGGGCTTGCCGGTAACCCCAACAACGTCAAACACCATCACCATTCCCGTTACCGAGGCTCCTTCGTTGACGCTGGTCAAGTCCACCACGACGCAAACAATTAGCATGGTCGGCGAAATAATCGGTTACAACTTCACCGTAAAGAACACCGGCAACGTGACCATGCATGCGGTAACGGTCAATGACCCAACCGCAACCGGAATCACCTGTGTGGCCACCACGCTGGCGCCCGCTCAACAGACCACCTGTTCGGGAATCCACACGGTCAACTTGGCCGATCTCAACGCTGGCTCGGTAATGAACACCGCCTCCGTAGTCGCCACGCCACCAAACGGACCAACCATCTCGCCACTAGTTTCCAATACCGTCACTGTTTTTGCTACACAACAAAGCGCGCTTAGCATTAGCAAGGTCGCTGATGCTGCCTCCGTGGGCAACGTTGGAGACACCATCAGCTACACCTTCACGGTTGCCAACACCGGCAACGTAACGGTTCATAGCGTGAGTGTGTCCGATCCGCAAACCACCACACCAGTTTGTCTGGTGACCACCCTCGACCCCGGCACTTCCATCACTTGTTCAGCTACACATGTGGTAACCCAAAACGACCTCGATCAAGGATCGATTCCCAATACCGCAACGGTAAATGCCATCGATCCGGCCGGTAAAGCTGTGGTTCCCGGAACCTCAAATACGGTAACCGTGCCTGTTGTTGTCGCTTCGAAACTCAGCATCGTAAAGTCAACAACGACCGCTTCGGTGAGTCTGGCTGGCGACACTATTGCTTACCAATTCATCGTTACCAACAACGGCAACGTAACGGTTTCAAATCTGGCCATTACTGACCCTCAAACTGCTGGTGTTCGTTGCGCGACCACCTCGCTGGCTCCAGGTGCATTAACTACCTGTACTGGCATTCATACTGTGACGCTGGGAGATCTCAACACCGGATCGATCCTCAATGTTGCCTCGGTAACGGCGAAAGCCCCAAGCGGCGCACAACTGGCTCCAATTGACTCCAACACCGTCACCGTGCCAGCCACGCAAACCGCATCACTCAAGTTTGAGAAGGCAGCAGATCTTGCCCGAGTTTCAGCAGTTGGTGATGTGATCACCTACACGTTCACCGTTACCAATACTGGCAACGTAACCATTGGAAGTATTGCAGTAAGCGACCCAAAGACCACCACCCCAACCTGCGCGCTCGGTACGCTTGACCCAGGCGAGAGAACTCTCTGCTCGTCGACGAAAACCGTCACTCAGGCCGATCTTGATGCGGGATCACTGTTCAACGTCGCAACGGTTACGGGGGCTGATCCAAAGGGAGCTTCCCTTGGACCTGTCCCTTCAAACAAGGTCTCGGTGTCGGTTGACACCAAGCCAAGTATGAGCATCGTGAAATCGACCGGCACCAGCACCGTTTCGGTTCCCGGTGCAGCCATCGACTACAAGTTCGTGGTCAAAAATACCGGCAATGTTACGCTCACGGGAGTAGCCGTGACTGATCCAAATGCCACGGCAATCTCGTGTCCAGTGCAAACATTGGCCCCTACGGAATCCATCACTTGTGTAGGTACGCATACTGTTACCACCACTGATCTTGATTCTGGTGCAATCATCAATGTGGCTATCGTAGGTGCAACCTCACCTGATGGCTCCAAACTTGCACCGTCGGCGTCAAACCCAGTGAGTGTTCCCGCCATTGCCGCTCCTGCCCTCACCGTGGTGAAGACGGCTGCCGAATCGGATTTCGTGGCGGTGGGCGACGTGGCGCACTACTCGCTGCTCGTCACCAACACCGGCAACGTAACGATGCACGGAATTGCCGTCGCCGATCCAAAAGCCTCAGGTTTGGTTTGCCCGGCCACAAAACTTGGCACCGGTGCTTCAATGACGTGTACCGCTAGCCATTCGGTAACCCAAGCTGATCTTGATGCAGGATCGTTTGTGAACGTAGCATCCGTTGTGGGAACGCCACCCAATGGCGCACCAATCACACCGGTGCCATCTAACGTTGTGACTGTGCCCGCCGTTGTGCAGCCGGCCATGACTATTGAAAAAGTTGCTGATGCCACCAGCGTTTCCAAGGTTGGCGAAACCATCAACTACACCTTTACGGTCACCAACACCGGCAACGTAACATTGAGCGACGTTGTGGTGAAAGACCCTAAGACGACCAAGGCCGTTTGTGTCTCCACCAAGCTGGCTTCTGGCGAGGCCACTACCTGCACTGCATCGCATGTTGTTACCCAGGCAGATCTCACCGCAGGTTCGTTGGAGAACACTGCAACCGTGAATGCAACCGTCCCCTTGGGATCGCAGGCTGGAGAGTTCTCCTCAAACAAGGTGACCGTTCCTGCCATCCAAAAGCCCAGCCTTATCATCGTGAAATCGACGACAGCAGCTGATTTCACAAAGGTTGGACAAAGCATTCCGTATGCGTTCGTGGTAACCAATACCGGTAACGTTCCGGTTTCGTCGATCACTGTTTCTGACCCAATCGCCGCACCCGTCAACTGCCCGGCTACCACCCTGGCTCCGGGCGAGAGCATGACCTGCACGGGAACGCATGAGGTTACTAAGGAAGAAGTAACCGCGCATCAGATCGTTAATGTTGCCTCGGCAGCCGGAATTTCGCCCCTGGGTCGCCCACTTGTTCCGGTACTGTCCAACGAGGTCGTCATCGTCAGCCCTGCGGTTGCGATCCTGTACGAAAGAATTGTTGATCCCACAATTCCTCCCGCAACGGTAATGGTCGAACCACTCGTCACCCCGGTGGTGGTGCCTTCGATCTTAACCACGACCACCACCTTCGCTTCGGTTGTCGTACCCACCTCTACAGCGGCCGTTGAACCTGGAGAACTCAAGCTCGAGAAGCGTGCAACATCCACTTACTCCCGTGTTGGTGACGTAGTGACTTATACCTTCACGCTGTCCAACGTGGGCGGCTCAATACTTCATGGTGCGCAAATCACTGACACTATGGTCGGGCTGTCCAAGGTTGATTGTGGAACCTTCGATGGAACACTTGACCAGGGTGAATCAGTTTCGTGCTCCGCGACCTATGTGGTTACGCTCGCTGATGTACAACGTGGGCAAATTAACAACTCGGCAAAGGCTACGGCAGTTGATGCCAAGTTCCTGAAAGTCCTCGGGAACTCAACAGCACGATCCTTTGTAGCCAGCCCAAGCCCACTGCTGGCATTCACCGGCTCTAACAGCCCGCTCTTGGCCCTGATCGCCCTATTGCTTGGCGGAGTTGGATTCCTGGGAGTTCGTCTAGCCCGCAAACGCACCCGCTAAAGCGTTATCGGACAGTGTTATTAATGGTGAACATTTCGCATTGATGTACGAATCGGGCTGAAGGGCGTTCCGAGTAACTTCCGCAACTAGCGGGGGTCCCCGGTCAACCAGGCCTTGCCGAATACAGTCTTCACGTAGAAATCGGCATGGTTCCGTGCCCCTGTTTACCTTCCCCAAAAGCACCTTGTTGCTGTGTCGATCCTAGGAGTTCCTCCAATGAAAAAGTTTTTGCCTGTTGTACTACTTCCTGCCGTGTTTTTGCTGGGATCTTGCACCACAACTAAGCGGTCCGTTTCCGTAGACAGCGTTGGGGCAGATTCGACTGTTACAGCAGGTGGTAACGCGTCGGATACCACTATTGCGGCCGTAGCAGTTCCAAGCACTGCTGGGGCGGACACAGTCGACACGACAGGTCCGTCAGGCTCCGATAGTTCCGTTGCTACTGCCCCGAAAGCTTCTAAACCGGTATCTGATTCAGTGCCCGTCGATACCGCACCGAAACAAGCTGTGAGCAACGTATCGATCCAGCCGGGTCAGTCGACCGATGAGTTTGTTGGCGCAGCCACTGACGTAACGACCGATGTCTGTAAGCGCGATGGAGTTGGTTGGACGATCTCTGGCAAGGTAAAGAACTCTTCGGGAGCAGCAGCGAATTATCGAATCTACGTAGCGCTCAATCGTAAGGGTTCCACCGACACGCGAGCACTCATACAGGTTGATAAAGCAGTTGCTAATGGCAAAACGGAGTCATGGTCGGCCAAAGCCGCAGTGACCGATGCCGATCTGGTTTGCATCCTGCGAGTTGAACGCGTTGCTGCAAAATAGCTTTCTAGTTCTGGCCACTCAGTAGCTACTAAGCAACTTTACGAAGCCCGTTGCTTAGCCCCGCGGACCAGACTTCCCGCCAACGAACCCGTGTGTTGGCCATTTTCCATAAACGATTGGCCGTTCACGATGGTATGGGCGTAACCGGCGCTGCCCTGGATGTAGCGGCCGGCGCCGTTGGGGAAGTCGTGCACATAGGTAGGGGTGGGTAGCCGCAAATCATCGAGCGCAAACACGTTGATATCGGCAAACCCACCAACCTTGAGTGTGCCGCGATCCGTGAAGCCAAACAGTTTCGCTGTATCTGATGTCAGCCGACGAATACCTTCCTCGATGCTCCAACGCTCCAGGTCGCGAATCCAATTCGTAAGGAAATACGTTGGTTGCGATGAATCCATAATCATCCCGACATGGGCCCCAGCATCAGCCAACCCGAGCGTGACGACAGGATCATCAAGCATTGCTTCTACTGCGTCCATCGACTGGTTCAGGAACGGAACGTTGATGATGGCCGCACCGTTAGTTTCATCAGCAATCTGCAGAAATGCTTCAACGGCACTAACGCCGCGACGCGATGCATGTGCAGCCAGCGAATCCGCATCCAAGCAGTCATATCGTGCTTCACCCGGCAGCAAAACCCACGCCTTGGTCGCATCAAAGGCGGAATCGCCGTTGACCACATCAGCAATCAATGCCGCTCGCTTCTCCCCGTTGCGAATGAACAAAAGTCGATCGGGTAAACTAAGCGCACGTAGCTCACGCCAGGCGGGAAAACGATCAAACGGCGAACGATTATGCAGCCCAAACAGTATTCCGATCCCCCGCGAAGTCGTCTGTGGACGTAGGTTTGCTCCTTGTGCGTTCTGTTCCTTGGTCATGGCGATAACGGCCGAGTAAATGTCATTGCGATGGTCCACTTGCGTAAGGGCAAAACTCACCGGGCGACCGCCGCTCCTGCGAGACATCTCACCCATCAACCACACTTCGTGCGCAGTTTTGGAGAGATCGCGATCCTTTTCGCCCAGTCGATAGGCCCCTTCAAAAATGCCATGACCGTGCTTGCCCAACACGTCGGCAAAGGCCAGCATTTCATCGTCGGCGGCATAAGTGCCTGGCACGCAACGGCCATCGGGAATCTTGTGCAGGAACGTGCGGCTGGTGGAGAACCCAAGCGCGCCAGCGGCCATGGCTTCATCCACTAAACGGGTCATCGCTGCCAAATCGTCGGCGGTTGCTGGCGCCTCGTCGATGCCGCGCTCACCCATCACTGCAGTTCGCACTGCACAGTGGCCTACGAGCCCACCAACATTTGGCCCCTTGGGTAAACGATCAAGCCAGGAGAGGTAACCGTCGTAACCGGTCCAGTCCCAGGGGAGCCCTTCGAGAATGGCGGCGCGAGGAATGTCTTCCACGCTTTCCATCATCTCGGCCAAAAACTCTCGGGCTCCTTGATCGTTAGCTACTGGAGCAAACGTGACTCCGCAATTTCCCAGCGCGACGGAGGTGATTCCGTGCCAACAACTCGATGTGCCAATCGGATCCCATGCCAGCTGCGCGTCGAGGTGGGTGTGAATGTCCACGAAACCGGGTGTAACCAGTTTTCCTTCGGCATCGATGGTGCGAACCGCTTCGCCGACCCAGTTGGGCTCAATGGCTACGACACGATCACCGCTCACTACGACATCGGCACGGGTTTGCGCGGCACCTGTCCCGTCGACCACAACCCCGTTGCGAATTACTAGATCAACTTTCACGACAACCCCCTTCGATTGGATTCCGCAATGCTCCCACCTGCACTCGAATTTTCCCAGTTGTGAAACATTCGAACGCGATATCGGCACCCCATTTGGAGTGCCGCTCTCAAGAAGGCCTACATGACGACTTATGCTTCCCGCTACCTCTTTGCTCTAGGCGAGGCGGTGGAGCCAGTTATGCGTGTCGGGTTTGCGGCCGTACTGAATGCCGACAAGCAAATCGCGAATACGCATGGTCATTTCCCCAGCGGTTGAATCACCAATCTCGCCTCCATCCCAAACCAACCGCCCGACCGGAGTAACAACTGCAGCGGTGCCACAGGCGAACACTTCGCGAATATCACCCGAAGCAATTCCGGCACGCCAATCGTCGATCGAAACCGGACGCTCAACCGGGGTGAGCCCGAGCTCGGTAGCCAGTTGCAGAATCGACATACGAGTTACGCCTTCGAGGATGGTGCCGCTCGTAGGTGGAGTTACTAATTCACCGTTGGCCTTCACAAAGTAAAGGTTCATTCCGCCCAGCTCTTCAACCCACTTGTGCTCCTCAGCATCAACGAAGCAGACCTGATCACAACCGTGCGCACTCGCTTCGATCTGTGCGGCGAGCCCAGCTGCGTAGTTGCCACCACACTTGGCGGCCCCCGTCCCACCGGCGGCAGCGCGTGTGTAGTTAGACGACAGCCAAATCGAAACCGGCTTCACGCCTCCAGAAAAATATGGTCCAACGGGCGAAGCGATCACCATGAACCGAGCTTCAGCGGATGGGCGAACGCCGAGGAACACTTCGGAGCCAAACATGAACGGACGCAAATACAAGCTGTCTTCCCCGTCAGTAGGCACCCAACGCTGATCGAGCGCCACCATGGCCTCAAGTGCGGCGACGAAGGTAGCCTCAGGAAGATTTGGTAACGCAAGCCGTGTGGCCGAGCGATTGAAACGTGCTGCATTGGCGGTTGGGCGGAAGGTCCAGATTGAACCATCGCCATGACGGTAAGCCTTAAGACCCTCAAAAATTTCTTGGGCATAATGCAGTACTGATGTGGCCGGATCCATTGGTATAGGTCCATAGGGTTCGATGCGGTGATCGTGCCAACCATCCTCAGCAGTCCAAGTGATTGACAACATGTGATCGGTAAAAAACTTGCCGAACCCAGGGTTGGCATGGACGGCAGCCACACGCTCCGCGCTTGCAGGGTTGGTGTTGTGTTCGATCCTGAAGGTGGGCGTGGCGGTATCCATGGGATCTCACTCTAGAAGTTCGTTTAGCGCCAAAGCGACCTGAAATCGAGGTTTTAGGTGGTGGCGATGCTGACTGGATCTGTGCTTGCCAGGCTCCCCGGATGGCAACGTTGTGTGAAAAGGTGCTTCTTAGACACCCAGTCCCACAAGTTCGGCGGGGGCGTTCGGGTTAGCCCGTGAAGACTGGGGTGGCGTCTACGGCGACGGCGGGGGCGGGGGCAACTGCTGGGGCGGCTGTCGCGGGAGCGGCTTGGGCCGGTTTGTTTTGGTTGGCGCCGTCGGGGTCGGTGGTGGTTGGGGCAGATGTGGTGGACTGGTTGGGGTCAGCCACTCGGGTGGGGTCGAGGGCCGGTTCGTAGATGGTGGTTATGGCAACGGTGGCTCGACAATCAGATGAAGCATTGCGCAAATCGAGACATTCAGGGCGAACGGGGGAGATGATGACCACACCATCGCTGGGGGAACCACTGTTGTCTTCGGTATGGCTTCGCCCGGCCAACGTAGACACTCGACAAGAACTGCCAGTGGGAATACCGGTGATGAGTTCGCGATCCCCATCACTCAAATTGAGCGTGCGGGAAATCCCTTGATTGTCGCATCGAATTGAGATCGGAACAACCGCCGTTCCATTCGCAGGCACCCCTTCGACACGATTTGTAACCACTACGTCACCGGTATAGCTGTGCGTCGCCGTGATGGTTTCGCCGGTGGTCATTGCTGAGGCCGATCGGTATCCGCCACCCGAGATCAATCCGGGCGAAGTATCTCGGGCAGATCCATCAGCGCGCGTACCGTTTGTGGTCTTGAAGATGGTTTCGCTTCCATCGGAGGCGGCGGTCGTTGTGCGGATCCAACAGGCATCCTCGAGCGAGAGACTGGGAAATTCCTTGGTTCCCACTGTGACCGTTTCACCCTTGCCGACGGTGACTACCAATTGGTCCTTGCTATCCACCGGCAGCACCGTGGCCCCATTGGTATGTGCACAGAACATTTCGTACTGATACTTGAAGCCATCGGTCCGTTGCGTACCGCGAAGTTCAGTTTTGATCCGAATCGAGGGATCCGCCGCCCTCGCCGTTCCTGATTGCCAACCGGTAACCGCCATTATGGCGATCAGGAATCGGCAAAATTGAGTTCGAAACGAACGCCATCGATCACCAGGTGACATGGTCGTACCTTAGAGCGGTTTCTCCATAGGTGGATGTCTTTCCGGTTAGCTCGCTATGTGCTCAGATTGCTATGTGCGAGAAAAAATTAACAAGTTGTAGACGGAAGCATCGATTCCTTGCTGGTGCTGGAAAGCGGGCAAGACAAAGCGACTGCCATTGTGCGCTTTGCGGTCGCAGTCCACCTGAACGTTGTTCACTGTGCATACGATTTACCCTATGGCGAAACGAACCACCTCTATTCGTGCAATTTGTGTAGTCTTAGGCGTTGTGACGGTTACCGCTGTTGCTGGCGTACCACCCACTAACGCCGCCTTCAAGAACGCCACCAAGGCGGCCGTGGGAACGCCAAGAGCTCAAGCGATCACGGTCTTTGATGATCCCGCCGCTCGGGCTGCTAACGAGACAAAATCGACACTGGTAACTATCAACGGGCCCGAAGCAAGTGTGAATTCGGAACGGGGCGCACCGTTCTACTTCTCGGCTACGGCTGGTCAATCGATCCGGGTTGGTGCAAATCGTGACTGGTCGCTGTGGGGCCCTATCGGGGAGAGTATCGATTCCGGATCAGCCAATGACAGCGGGGTCGTCACGCTTACCGATTCGGGCCGGTACCTGTTGCTCCTCGAACCAGGCGTATTTGCACCGGCCACGGTGAAAGTAGCGACCGGTGATCCCACCAGCATCAACCTTGCGGGCTTGGTTGGTCAAGTGGTGTCCTTCGATAACAACCAAGTTCAATTCCAAATGGCCACTGTGGCAGTAACCGGGGGCCAACGGTACCGCTTGGTTGTGCTTCCCTCCGAAGATGAAGCGACTCATTCGATCTGCGCCGACGACGAAAGCTACGGGCGCACACGCAGCTCTCTGGCTTGCGTTTCCCAATCTCGCTACACCGAAAACAGCGCGAGCTTTGTAACCGATCGTGATCTTGTCATAACCCTAAAACCCAATGTCTCCGGACGATTCACGGGATCACTACGTGCACGTATCGAACTTGCCCCCAACGACATTCTTGCCGACACCACCGCCAACGCCGTAGTGGACACCGAGGCCCAACCGGGACAAAGTATCGTGATTCCGTTTTGGGGAACCCCGGCAGGGCGCGCCGTGCTTTCCTCGCCGGATGTAAATAATGTTGCTCCTTGGGGTGAGCCGTGGATTGACCGAGAGCGCACCGGATCCCCCTCAGCCGCTGATAGCCCTACCCAGAAGGTGTTTGCGGTACCCGTAGTATTCGATCCCACGAAGACTCCATTTCTCTCTTGGACTGGAAGGGCCTTGGCTCCTGGGGAAACCAGTGAGGTGAACAAACGCCGATTTGGTGTGTACCGTGGCGAAGATGCCGCAGCGAAAATACCCACCACGGGTGAGCCAATAGTGTTGAAAAACAAACCGTGGTTTGCTTCCGTCGGCTCGCTCGAATTCGGTGAAGGAGAGCGTTATGCCTTACAGGTAACGGGAACAAAAATTCGGCCGGTAAGCCTGGCGTTGCGGGACCCGAGCGGCAAGTTCTCCTCGAACCTCTCACCTTGGCAGTGGACCGAAGACAACGGCATCCAACGAGCCGTTACGCAGGTGACCTCGAATCGTCCCGGACGTTGGGCGCTTGAGTTGCGCCCTGCTGGAAATTCCGTAAGTGATTTTACGGTTTCGGTTGCCAAGCTTGGCTCCGGTGGTTCGTATAAAGGCGTGATCGTGGTGGATGAACCGCTCGCCATTGGCGAATCCACTGACGTGAATTTGAGCCCAAATGAGTTCGCTCAATTTACGGTGAAACTCAATTCTGCTACACCACAAATTATTCAACCAGAAGTGCTGCGCTACCGAAACAAGACCTTTCAGCGCACCGCCGTCGACATGAGTGTGTGGGATGCACAGGGTCGCTTGGTGTGGAGCAACAATCGCAACCTCGAGGAGGAAGTGCTCTCTGGCAACAACGGCAGAGAACTGCTTTTGGCTGATAAACAAGCCGTGGTTTCTAGCGCTGAGCCCTACCGCGTGGTCATCGATCCGCACTCCGATTTGGCCGGTCGATTTCGTGTCTCGGTGAGTTCCACCCCGGTCCTAAGCGACGTGCCGATGGGTAACGGGCCGATCCCGATCATTCCCGGTGGCACCAAAACTGCTGTAGTGCAGGTTGACAAACCCACTCGATACAGGATTTCTGGACTCGACGCATGCATTGCCGTTACCTCTCTAACGGAGTGGAGCGGAGGCCTAAATCCAGGCCCAGTGCCCCTTCCTGCGATCGCTCCAGTTCCCGTGAGTGCTGCTTCGTCGGCCGCCACGACCACCCCACCAAAACAGGGCACCATCGCTCCCAGCTCAAACCAGCGATGCGTTCGTAATGGTCGCACCATTTCGCTGCCCGTTGGTGTTCACCGCTTTAGCTTCTCCGAAAAAGTGGAGGCTACTGATACGTTCACTCAAGTTGCCTCAGGCAGCCCAGTGGACCCGGTAGCCAAAATTGATGCAGCGATAGAAGGCCCTGCGGTCACGATACCCAGTAGTCAAGATCCCACCGCGCTCGTGTTTTCTGCGACTGCTGGAACTCGTATGTATGTAGAGCGTTCTGCTGGCGCATCGGGTGGTTCGTTGCAATGGCCTGACGGAACGCTGAACCGCGTGGGAGGAGTGTTTGTTACGCCAGTTACCGGCACCTACACACTTTGGGTTTCCACGGAGCTCACGCCGTTCAGTTTGCGTTTGCGAAAAGCTCCGGCTGAGGTACAACTCGGCAAAGCAACACTTGGGGCGAAAAGCCAGGCGGTGAATCTCGTCTACGGACAACGTTTGGAGGTGGCGTTCTCTTTAGCAAGACCCACGGTGGTTGCTTTAGAAACTCTCTCGGGTTCAGGTGCACATCTGCAGTTTGAGTACGCAGCCGACGGCTTCGAGCGGAGATACTTGGGTGGTGACGGCGATGGTAAGTTCGAATACCTTGCTCTCCCTTCGGGCACCTTCCGTTTGGTGTTCACCGGCGATGGTTTGTCTCGCATCCGCGTTGCCACCACTAAACAATCGAAGCTGCAGCCGGTCATTATCGAAGGGCAGTGAGCCGAAATCAACAAGAGTTGCCCGGTTCGTTTTCGCTGTTATCTCACGAGCCACCTTGACCTAGACCGACAAAGCAGAGATAATAGGGACATGATTGCTCGTCGTTTCGCCGCCGTCATTATTATTTCGTAGCGCACACCCGGATCGGTGTGCGCCTTCACGACCGCCTTCGGGCGGTCGTTTGCTTTTCCCCGGCCCAAAATTCGATCACACATCCGCCCACACATCCAGGAGTCACCTTGAGCACCTCACCCACTACCGCACCGCTTGCCAGCACGCCGGGTGGCCTGGTCATTACTCGTGACCCGGCAGTGTTGGCCCACGTCGACGTGTACGACACCACCCTTCGTGACGGCCTCCAGCAGGAGGGCGTCTCCCTCTCGGTCGACGACAAACTCCGAGTGGCCAAAGAGCTCGATTATCTGGGCGTGCAATACATCGAAGGGGGTTGGCCCGGCGCAAACCCTAAGGATTCCGAGTTTTTCCAGCGAGCCAAGACTGAGCTAAAGCTGGAGAATGCCACGCTGGTTTCGTTCGGGATGACTCGTCGCCCGTTTGGTGAGGCTGCCGACGATAAGGTGCTCGCCGAGTTGCTCTCCACTGGCACGCCGGTGGTTTGTATCGTCGGAAAAGCATGGGATTATCACGTGCTCAATGCCCTGCAGGTCGACCTTGATGAAGGTGTGGCCATGGTCCGCGATTCGGTTGCGTACTTGGTATCTCAAGGGCGCAGAGTATTTCTTGATGCGGAGCACTTTTTCGATGGTTTCAAGCGCAATCCCGAGTTCTCGATGCGGGTGCTGCATGCCGCCGAAGAAGCTGGAGTCGAAGTGCTCGTTCTGTGCGACACGAATGGCGGTTGTCTTCCTCACGAGGTAGAAGCGATCGTGAAAGAAGTACGTGCACAAACGACCGCCAAGCTCGGCATCCACTGCCACGATGACACGGGTTCCGCAGCAGCAAACTCGTTGGCCGCCGTGCGCGCCGGAGTGGCTCAAGTGCAGGGTTGCTTAAACGGCAACGGTGAGCGAACCGGTAATGCTGCGTTGTCGACGGTTATTGGCAACGTCACCTACAAACTCGGATCATCGATGCTGGCATCTGAGAAGTTGCCCCTTCTCACCTCCACGTGTCACCACATTGCCGAGTTGATGAACCAGGCAATCCCTTCCCAACGGGCCTATGTGGGCACCTCAGCGTTTGCCCATAAGGCTGGGTTGCACACTTCAGCCATCGCCCGGGCTCGTGATGCTTATGAGCATGTGAATCCTGAATTAATAGGCAACGGAACCAAGTTTGTGGTCTCGGAGATGGCGGGCCGCTCCACCATCGAGTTCAAAGCGAAAGAGCTCGGGCTTGACATTGACGGCATGGCGATGTCAAACGTTCTGGACACGCTCAAGCGTTTGGAACACGAGGGCTATCACTTTGAAGTTGCGGATGCTTCGCTGGAGTTGCTGCTTCGCGGCTCGAACAATTGGGAACAATCGTTCTTTCGGATCGAATCGTTCCGAACCATCACAGAGCATCTGACCGATGGTCGCTATTCGACTGAAGCAACGGTGAAGGTATGGTTCCCGTCGCCCACCGAAACCGATTCCCACAACGAAGTTCGCGTCGTGGCCACGGGTGAAGGCAATGGACCAGTCAACGCCCTTGATGCTGCGTTCCGAGCTGCGGTAGGGGATCGGTACCCACAGCTGTCGAAAGTGCACTTAGTAGATTACAAAGTGCGCGTACTGGATTCAGCTAGCGGCACCGGTGCCCGTACTAGGGTCTTGATCGACTCAACCGATGGCACCAACACATGGACCACGATCGGGGTGAGCGAAAACATTATCGAGGCTTCGTGGAAGGCCCTAGCCGATGCACTTGTGTACGGGTTGCTGCACGCCTCCGTCTAGCGAAGGCGGTTAATGCTTGCGGTCGGTTGCAAGGAGAATCCCCACAACCGACCAAGGGTAAGGCAAAGGCGAGTCAGTCGATCTTGTTGATGACGTCTTTTACTTTTTCGGCTCCGGCTGCAACTTTGTCAGCGTGCTCGGCTCCAACTTTGCCAGCGATGAGACCCGAAGCTTTGTCGACTCCTTGGGTTACTGCTGCTTTGTTTTCCTTGAGGAGACCCTTGATCTTGTCGAGAAATCCCATGTTTCAACTCCAATTTTCAGTGCCACGCGTTTGCGCGGGATGGATCACTCTAAAGCCAAAAGGCCTGCTTGCTAGGGAACTCTGGTGGCGATGAGCACTGGAATATTGCGCTCGGTCTTTGCTTGGTATTCGGCGTAGGGAGGGAACAGTCCAACACAGCGTTCCCACCACACAGCCTTTTCGTCGCCGGTAATTTCACGGACGGTAACTTTGAACGGTTCGGGACCGTCTTGCACGGTGACCGTGGTTGGGTCCGCTATGAGGTTGTAGTACCAAACTGGGTTTTTTGGGCGGCCGCCCATTGATGCGACGAGCGCATATTCTCCTTCGTGCTCCACGCGCATCAAGGCAATCTTTCTAACATTGCCGGTTTTCGCCCCGAGCATGGTCACAATAATTACGCCAATACCCGTCTCAAGTAACGAATTGCCTTCTTTGCCCCCAGTCTTTTCGTAGAGCTCAACCTGATCGCGTACCCACCCTGCAGTGCTTGGGACATAGTTACCGGTAATTTCCATAGGCCCACCGTAGCTCCCGTCACCGCAACCCGTTCATCCTGAAGATGGGTAGCTACCCGTTCGTCCTGAAGATGGGTAGCTACCCGTGAAAACGTCAGATGCGCTGGAGCAAGTTGGAATCAAAATCGTATCTAGAAACTGTGGGACATTTTACCTATTCAGACAGAAGATTTGAGCGTCGAAACCACTGTATGTGTTTGATGGGATCGATCCAGCATGAATAGCTCGGCAACGTGGCGTTCTCGCTGGACTGCTTCGGCTTTGATGTGCGGGCGGAGTCGCGCTCGAAGTTCAATGGGCGAGGCGGGGACGACCGTCGTTGAATTCGCCATCCTGCTCCCGGTGTTTGT
>JAYUVJ010000285.1:0-3771 GCA_043754155.1 Acidimicrobiia bacterium | reverse complement strand
GACGCACCCATACCGGAACGGTTTCTTCTTTCCCTGTAAGCCCAGCAAAGCCTGCTTATTGTGATGCAGTGAAGGAGGTTATGCCTCGAAACAACTGGCTCGCATACCCATCCTCACGCCCAATGCCCGCAAAACGCACCGATTGTCGATCTGCTCGTTAGTGCATCCTCGCCGAAAACCGGAAAACAACCTAGCCCCCCTGATGTTGGTGATGCTGGCGATGCAGTGATTTCGATCTGAATTCCGCAATGGCACTCAGATCGGAGTTCCCTACTACTCAAGCTCTAACGCTTAGAGGTGTACGTCGAGTCTCAGGCCTCCTATAGCCAAAAACTGGTCGAACAACTTGTTGGCACGATCACGCGCCGCGGGGAATTCAATAGCCGCCTGCTCAAGGAGAAGTGTTCCAGAAAGGCCGAGGGCTTCGAGAACCTTCGCATCATTTTCGACCCATTCACCAATTTCGATAGTCGTCACTTCAGGATGGAACTGGACAGCTAGGTGCTTGCCGATTCTGAACGCCTGTACGCACACCGAAGTACGGGCCAAAATCGTGGCGTTTGGGGGAGGGGAGATCGCGTCGACATGCCATTCGAAAAACGGCCCAAGCGGGATTGTCTCTGGATCGTTCGTTTCCATGGTGAACCACCCAATTTCGGGATCCGAGGCCCTTGTAACAGATCCCCCTAAAGCCACGGCTAAGGCTTGAGCGCCAAAACAGACACCGAAGACGGGGACACCATTACGGTCGGCATCACGAATCAGGTCGATTTCTGGCTGAAACCACGATTGGATGGCCGCATCGTTCACGCTGGGCACCGCGCCCATGACTAACAACGCGTCGTACCCAGCGATGGATTCTGGAACTCCATAATGGGCGTTTATCAGGGTGATTTCAAACCCGACAGCGACGGCACGATCCGCCAGCATCGCTGGTCCTGAGTCACTTTCATGTTCAATGACGAGAAGCTGTTTACGGGCCGAGGACATAGTCCGCAAATCTTAGGGTTTATGGCTTTCAAGTTGAGTAGAGTTTTCGACGCACCGCTAGCTCATTCGGTAGAGCAACGGACTTTTAATCCGTTGGTGGAGGGATCGAAACCCTCGCGGTGCACAACGATCAGCCCGGGCCAACCGCCCGGGCTTTTCCGTTATCGGGCTAAAGATCGGTATTTGCCCGGGGCCATACCGGTTTGCAAGCGAAATTCTCGACTGAATTGACTCTGGTCGTAGTAGCCACATTGATCAGCCACCAATGCCAAGGCCAACGATCCCGTCGTGAGAAGCCGAGCGGCGTATTCCGCACGAGTCGTTTGGAGAAATTGCTTGGCACCAACGCCGAGTACTCGCTGCATTTGCCGTTCAAGTTGGCGGACACCAAGACCTGAAAGTTGCGCCAACTCCGTGACCCGCCAACGCCTTGCCGGCTCGGCTCGAACCCGATCAACAACGACGGCGAGGTTGCCAAGAGTATCGCTGTGGGTTGAGGCAGCATCGAGATCAATCGAAATCACCATCACCGCGGTAATCCCCTCGGGCCCAGCAACTGGAGATTTGGAGGTGAGAAACCAACCAAGGTTCCCGTCTGGGCGGCTAATCAACTCGAGCTGGTTAGTCACCGAACGCCCAGTTTCCAGCACCGCTCGATCCTGAGCCTCATAAGAACGGGCCAGTTCCGAAGGAAAAAGATCCACTGCTTTACGATCAACCACCTCACTTTCATGTTTTTTTCCGCACCGCAAAGCAAATGCCCGGTTCGCGTGCTGATAGGAACCGTCAGGCCGCTTTACGCAGAAAAGTACATGGGGCAATGAGCGAAATAAATCGACCACGGAGTTGAGGGTTGGATCACCGTTATCCATCGATCCAAGCTTTCCGGTAATCGGTGCCTGTTGCAACTGCAGTGAGTCTTCGAGCGTGAACAGGCAACACCAAGCTCAGAATCGATGATCCCCTTCACCTCATCTGCGCAGTCGACCATGGCGATGCTGTGTTTCGCTTACGGCTTGCTCACGCGCCCACCTCGTGATCTCTACAAAGGCATTGGCAACGACAGGCGCTTCATCAATTCGAGCGCCCAAGTCATTGGCAGCGCGGCGCAGGGCATCGGTGCACTCACCCACGATACGAAGCCGATCGGGTCGTTGCGCTTGCAGACGAGTGATGCAGGCATGTTCTGATTCTTCAGTGTGTAAGGAAATTGATAGGGGACAATTGGTTGCTTTAGCAGCGACTTGCGCCAATCGTTGCGTCTGTGCCGGTGCTCCCGGACCGATGCGAAGCGTGACGCCCGACCGAAGTGCTCGGTACCGCAATGTATTGGATTCTGAATGCAAGGCACTGGGATCGCTCTCACTCCCAAAATGGGCTGCCAAGGAATCGCGGAAGGATAGAGGTGTCAGATTTTCATTTGATGACGCTGTGCCGGGAAACCAGCGGCGAAATGTGGCGAGGTAGTGCGGTCCGCCGGCCTTGGCCGTGGCACCGATCGTTGAGGATTTCCAACCACCAAAGGGTTGCCGATTCACAATCGCTCCAGTAATTGATCGGTTCACATAGAGATTGCCTGCTTCAGCCTTTTGCCTCCACAGGTCTACAACCGCAGGGTCCAGTGAGTGGATTCCTGCGGTAAGTCCAAACTCGGTGGCGTTCTGCAGCGCTATCGCATGATCGAGACCCCGGGCTCGCATGACGCCAAGCACCGGGCCAAAACACTCAGTTCGGTGGAACCACGAACCTTCGAGGACTCCCATGCGAACACCTGGAGACCAGCGCTGTTCTTCCTGGAAATTCCCGTCGGCTGGTCTACCGTCAGGATGTTTGGGGTCCCCCGCATGTTTGAGATCGCCTACATGTTCAGAAAACTCGGTGAAGGGTTTTGGTTCGACAAGCCACCACTCCCCCAAATCCAACGTAGTAAGCGCACGTTGTAATGATGGGCTGGGAGGTTCGATCAGCGGAGCAATGTCAGTGGTTGGGTCGGCTGGCTCGCCGCAACGCAGTGTTCGAACTGCATCCCCAAGCCTGCGGGCAAAAACAGGGTCATCAAAAACGGAAGCCTCAACAATGGCCAGGCTTGCCGCAGAGCACTTTTGTCCACCGTGGCCAAAAGCGGATTTCACTAAGTCTTTGATAGCGAGATCAAGATCGGCCGTCGCAGTAATAATGAGCGAGTTTTTGCCGCTGGTCTCCGCTAGCAATCGCAGAGAAGGTTTCCAATCAAGAAACATGCGGGCCGTGGCCAGAGCACCGGTGAGGACCACTGCATCAACGCCCGGATGCGTGATGAGGTGACGACCAACCTCGTCATCAGGCACAGCGAGAAGTTGCAAGACGTCGACGGGTACACCGGCCGCCCAGCAATCTTGAGCAACTCGTTGCGCGGTTCGTGGGGCTTGTGGCGCCGGCTTCAAAATCACCGTGTTTCCGGCACCAAGTGCGCCAAGAACTCCACCCATAGCAATGGCGTAGGCAAAGTTCCATGGCGGAGCTACAACTACCACGCCCAGTGCCTCGCTTTGCAAATCTTCCTGATTCGCCTGTGAACCAAACTCTGCCGGGCCTACTCCGACACCCGAACGGATATCTAATTCTTTTGCCCGATTTGCATAGTACCGGGCGAAATCCACGGCTTCGCTCACTTCGCTATCAGCTTCAGCAATCGTTTTCGCTGCGTCGGCGACGATGGTGAAAATGATCTGTGCTCTTGCGTTGGAGGTTTGATTGCCAACTGCGCGCAGAACTTCGCCACGATTAGCCGAGGATCGGGCG
>JAYUVJ010000284.1:0-12525 GCA_043754155.1 Acidimicrobiia bacterium | reverse complement strand
GGCCACTCGGGATTTATCGCTTTAGGTGCTTACTCAACGGGATACTTCGGCGTTGACTTCAAACCGTTTGGGCATCACATCCCCAGCTTGTTGTGGCTGATTATTGCTGCTGTTCTAGGTGCAGTTATCGGAGCCGTTATTGGGCCGTTTGCTTTGCGGTTGCGTGGTAACTATCTCGCTATGGTGTCGATTCTGCTGGTTGTGGGTGCGCAGCATGTGGCCAAGAACTGGACTTCGCTTACCGGTGGCGACGCTGCACCTCGCAACGATTTGCCAGCGTTTTCGCTTACGGTTTGGCCTGGTAAGAACGTTCTGTTCAAGGATGGCTCCGACTCGAACTTTTTCGATCACTTCTTTCCGACCTCGACCGCTGCGTATTTTTGGTTGGCTTGGGGTGTTGCTCTAGTAGCCATCATTTTGGGTCGCAACATTCTTCGTGGACGTCAAGGCAGGGCCATGATGGCCGTTCGAGACCGTGACCTTTCGGCCGAGATCATTGGGGTTCGTCAGATGTATACCAAGACGTGGGCGTTTGCGATTTCGGGCGGTTTTGCGGCTCTGGCCGGTGCCGTCTACGCTAGTTATCTGGGAACGGTGCAGCCAGCGTCTTTTGCTCTGGACTTTTCGATTCTGTTTATTGTGATGATCGTTATCGGTGGCGTGGGTAGCGTCTACGGCTCGGTGCTTGGTGCTGTTGCGGTTGCTGTGCTCAAGGACGTGATCGATTCCTCGAAGGGTATCTTGCAGCACATCCCAGGTATTCAGCTTGACCCGGCCAAGAACGGTGTCACGCTCGACATTCTTTCCAGCTTGATTTACGGGTTCTTGTTGATCATGTTCTTGATGTTTGTGCCCACTGGGCTTGCCGGATTGTGGGCTCGGCTACGTCGGTACTTTGCTTCTTGGCCGTTTCCTTCCTGAGCTTACCGCTGGCTATGTGGTTCGCTGTTGCTGGCGTTCCGTCGGATGTTCTTTGCGGCTGTTGGCCTCTAGGGTTGTTGCGTGGCAATTGTGATCAACGATGGAGTTCAACCGCAGCCTGCCGGGCTTCGTATAGTGGCTGAGACTGAGCAAACCCACGTCGACAGCTCGATCGCCGGCTTGGGTAGGCGGGCGCGGGCGGCTAGTAAGTCGTTGCGGTTGGCGTCGACTGAGCTAAAAAACGCTGCTCTGATTTCGGCAGCAGGCATGGTGGTTGCGGCAACTGATTGCATCGTGTCCGCCAATGCGGTCGATCTTGAACGCGCTGAGGCCGCAGGAACCACCGTGGCTGTGCTCGATCGGCTGCGGTTGAATCCTGCTCGCATTGAGGCTATGGCGGCTGGTTTGCGTCAGGTGGCGGCGTTGGCCGATCCGGTGGGCGAAGTGATTGAAGGCTGGACACGGCCAAACGGGATACATATCGACAAGGTTCGGGTGCCCCTGGGCGTGGTCGCCATTATTTACGAAAACCGCCCGAACGTAACGAGCGACGCCTTTGGACTGTGTGTGAAATCAGGAAACGTGGCTTTTCTCCGCGGGAGTTCCGGAGCAATTGAGTCAAACAAAGCGATTGCCTCAGCGCTTCGGGAGGGCCTCACTCAAGCAGGGTTGCCCGCTGATTGTTTAGTGCTTGTAGAGGACACCAGCTACGAGGCGGCCCGTGAGTTCATGCAACTTCGTGAATCCATTGATGTCCTGATTCCGAGGGGCGGTCCTTCGCTGATCAAATCGATCCTTGAGAATGCCACCGTGCCCTATGTGATCGACGGAGACGGAAACTGTCATCTCTACGTCGATGATGCGGCTGATCTTGACATGGCATTGAAGATTTTGGTGAACGGAAAAACCCAGCGTCCTTCGGTCTGCAACGCACTGGAGTCGTTGATAGTGCATGTGGATGTCGCCCCGGATTTTCTGCCTCGGGTGGTGGCGGAGTTGTCCAATGTTGAGTTGGTCGGCGATCAGCAGGCCCGCCAGTTCGGTGGTCCAGGAATTGCCCCGGCCAACCCCGAGGATTTTGCTCGGGAGTTTCTTGACCTCAAGCTTTCCATCGCTGTGGTGGATTCCATTGATGAAGCGATTGACCACATCAGTAGAAACGGCACTGGCCACACCGAGGTCATCGTTACCAATGATTTGATCAACGCCCGGCGGTTTCAGCGCGAAGTTGACGCAGCTTCGGTCATGGTGAATGCGTCTTCGCGGTTTACCGATGGCGAAATGTTTGGCTTTGGCGCCGAGATAGGGATTAGCACGCAAAAGCTGCATGCCCGGGGGCCCATGGGGCTCAAAGAGCTCACCACAATTAAGTATTTGGTCACAGGCGACGGGCAAACCCGCTAGTAAGCTGGCGTCTCAGGTTTTAGAGCTGTGTTGTCGATTTGCTCTTGGGCTTGTTTATCCACCAGATTCTTTCCTGACACTTTTGGCTTCTGTCAAGGTTGCCGCTCAGGTCTCATCCGTGGAACTTTGTTCTGCGTTGTAGTTCCAGACGTAATTTCGTAGTTTCGTAAGTTTCTAGTCGTACCGCAGTTCCCGGTTGCTGATTGAACTCAGTGTCGTGTGAACCCACTGAAAGGCAGGCCGGGCGTGACCGCTCGTTTTGAATCCGTTGCTCAAGTCCGCACCCTGTTGCGCGAGGTGAACTACCTGGCCGATGATGGCATCGCCGGAGTGGTGTTTCTCGCCGATCGGCTACAGAAGCCCATCTTGGTTGAAGGCCCTGCCGGTACCGGCAAGACCGAGTTGGCCAAGAGCGTTGCCAAAGCCATCGACGCCCGTTTGATCCGTTTGCAGTGCTACGAAGGCCTCGATGAATCGAAGGCACTCTATGAATGGAACTACAAGAAGCAGTTGCTTCGTATCCAGGCACAGCGTGTGGTTGAAGGAGAAGGCGCACAGTGGAATGACATCGAGGACGACATTTTCTCTGATGAGTTCTTGCTTACCCGGCCACTGCTTGAAGCCATCCGTGCCGAAGATCCAGTGGTGCTTTTGATCGACGAAGTTGATCGTGTCGAGGTAGAAACCGAAGCGTTACTGCTGGAAATTCTCTCCGACTATCAAGTGTCGATTCCTGAGCTGGGCACCATTGTGGCCAGGCAGATCCCGCTGGTGTTTCTCACCTCGAACAACACCCGTGAACTTTCTGAGGCTCTGAAACGTCGCTGTTTGTTCTTGCACATTGACTACCCGCAGATGGATCGAGAAAAGGAAATCGTGCTTACCCGGGTTGAGGGTCTCAAGGAGAACTTGGCCGATCAAGTGGTGCGGGTTGTTCGTTCGATTCGTCAGCTTGATTTGAAGAAGTCACCTTCGGTTTCTGAAACGCTTGACTGGGCCCGAACCCTCGTGCTGCTCGGCAAGGACACCATTGATGAGCAAACCTACAAAGAGACTCTCCACATTTTGTTGAAGTACCAAACCGACATTGCCAAAGCCGCCAAGGAATTCAGCGACAAGTAAGCGATCATAGGATTGGCAACGCTGACCGACGGGAAATCGTCGGCTGGTACTGCTTCTCGTAGTTACCGTGTGCGCATAGTGGTTTGTGGTGATACTTGTCATGGTGCTTCTAGCTGATGTTGTTCTGTCGTTTTGCTTGGTTCCCCTTTGGGAAAGGCTTAGTTAATGCTTGATCTGCTTTCCGGATTCATTGTGGAGTTACGCAATGCCGGGCTTCCGGTATCGCTTACCGAAAATCTTGATGCCATGGAGGCCGTAAAGGTCATTCCTTTGGAGGATCGCGACGCGTTTAAGTACGCGTTGGCGTGCACGTTGGTAAAGAACAACGCGCACTGGAAAGCGTTCGAAACCGTTTTTGAGGTGTACTTCTCGCTTCGTGGTGCGCAGTACAAGATCACCGATGAAGATGGCCAGACCGACGGTAATTTTGAGATGGAACAACCGGGGCAACCTGGTGATCAGCAGGGCAGCGGCGGGCTCGATGGGTTAACTCCTGAAGAGTTGGCGGCCATGTTGTTCAATGCCCTCAAGAATGCCGATCAGGTCATGATGAGGGCCATTGCCAAGGCTTCGGTTACCAAGTTCAGCGGCATGGAACCGGGGCGTCCGGTGGGCGGCACGTACTACTTGTACCGCACGCTGCGCAATCTTGATCTTGATGGCATGTTGGAACGTTTGATGGAGGCCTCCAAGCAAGAAGTGGGCGGTGAGCTCACCCCATTGGAAGAGCGTTTGGAACGTGATGAGTTCGAATCGCGGATCACCCAGATGCGCCAAGAGATCGAGGCGGAAATTCGTCGTCGGTTGGTGGCGGATCGTGGTGCCGATGCCATGGCCAAAACCCTTCGCAAGCCGCTGCCTGAAGATGTTGACTTCATGCACGCCACTCGTGAGGAGATGGTGTCGCTTCGCAAGGCCATCTATCCCTTAACCCGGAAGTTGGCGGTTCGTTTGGCCCGCAAACGCCGTCATGGACGCAAGGGTCCACTCGATTTCCGACGCACCGTGCGCACCTCACTTTCTTATGGTGGTGTGCCCGCCGATCCGAAGTTCAAGTATCCCCGTCCAGCGAAGCCTGAGATCTTTGTGATCGCTGATATCTCGGGTTCCGTAGCGGCGTTTGCCCGGTTCACGTTGCAGCTGGTTTACGCCATCAGCGGCCAGTTTTCCAAGGTCCGCAGCTTCGTGTTTATCGACGGGCTTGATGAGGTCACTAAGTTCTTCGAAGGCGTAGAAGACATCACCGAAGCTATCCATCGGGTCAACACTGAAGCCGACGTTATTTGGGTTGATGGGCACTCCGATTACGGTCACGCCTTCGAAGTATTTTGGGAAAAGTATGGCAAGGACATTTCGCCTAAAGCCACCGTAATTTTTCTCGGAGACGCCCGGAATAACTATCACGCATCGCAGTCTTGGGTTATCAAGGAGATCCGTCGTAAGGCCCGTCACGTGTACTGGTTGAACCCTGAGCCCAAGAGTTACTGGAACACCGGTGATTCGATTCTGAGCGAATATGCGGCCCATGTGGATGGAACCTACGAGTGCCGTAACCTTCGCCAGCTCGAGCGCTTCGTAGACGTGCTGGCCTAGTCGTAGGTTCGCAGGTGTCACCTGAGGGTTTGGCCGCCGTTACGGTTGCGGGTTCGGATAACTTTCGCTGGCTGGTTGTCGACCTGGAGTTCCTAACCACGGTCGATCAAAAGGTCTTCCCGAAGCTGCGCTCTTAGTCGTCGTTGAGGCCAGAGGGCTCAGCACCTGCCGCTGCTAGTGCGTCGGTGGCGGTGGTGAGTTGTGCAACGCACTGCTTTGTTACTTCAATAATTGCATCGTAGGCGCGCATTGTTTCTCCGTTGAGTATGCATTCGCGGTCAACTTCGTCGTGGCTGCGGGCCTCGATGGCTTCGGCGGCTCGGGCGGACGCCGACTTTAATTCGGCCAGCACTTCGGGAATGCTGCCGAGGCGGGCCTGGGTGCTGGGCGGATTGAGCGTTCCGGTGTCGAGGGTGGGGCGGGCCTGCAGCGGGATTTGGGCGACCATGGTACCGAGCGCGGTGAGCAGTGCGGTGGTGTGGGCGGTCCAACCCAAAGCCGAGCGATCCGCGGTATCGGGAACGCGTACTAAACGGTTCCAGTCGTCGTCACCAGAAATGCCGCTCACGATTTCGCCGTAGCGACGTGGGAGCGACTTAACGGTGACTGCAGCATCGGCCATGGACATCGAAGCGTTCATATCGTTAGTTCTACAACACCTTCACGTGCGGCCAGGCAGACATGGGGGATATCAGCGCGGGTGGGGGTTGGTGTCAGCGTCGGTTGTGAGGAACAGTTCGCGACAACTGACGGGGACCGCAGGGTTAGGCGGTCGGAGACCGACCCACTTGCGTGCCCGAAGCGGAGCGGAGAACGGGCCCGCCCGCTTCAGCCTAGGGTTCCGACGTCTATGCCGGTGGGGAGGCGACTGGAGTTCCAACCCAGGTCGGTGATGGCTCGTGCGCAGGCGTAGCGGTCGGTCATGCCGCCTACGTAGGTGACGGCGGCTCGTAGGCGTAGGGCCTCGCTGGCGTCGAGGAGATCGGCGGATCGTGGCCAAGTGTCGGGGAGTTGCGCTGGGTACTTGGCGTAGTGCTCCACCAGGGCTTGCAGCAGATGAGTTACGCGGTGGGCTTGTTGGCGTGATTCGGCTCGCAGGTAGATGCGTTCGTAATTGAACGTACGAAATGCCGCGAGGGCCGAGGCCATATGGGTGGTCATGCCGATGATGCCGGTGGTGGCCACAGATTCCACGACACCGGCGATGAAGGCATTGAGTTGGGAAGATCGGGTGCGTCCGCAAGCGGCGGCGACGGCATCGGGTAGGTCTTCGGGGGTGAGGAGCCCGGCGAGTACGGCGTCTTCGAAATCGTGGCAAACATAGGCGATGCGATCGGCCCAGGACACCACTTCACCTTCGGCGGTCATCGGTGCCGGACGTGACCAGGAGTGGTTCCGCACGCCATCGAGGGTTTCAGCGCAGAGGTTGAGTGGGGCCAAAACCACATCGGCTCCCCATACGGCGTGATCGTAGCCTTCTGTGACATACGGGCTGAGGGCGTCTTCTGAAGCGTGTCCGCCTGGTCCATGGCCGCAGTCGTGACCGATGGCGATGGCTTCGGCGAGGGCGACGTTGGCCCGGCACGCTTGGGCGATGGACCTGGAGACTTGGGCTACTTCAAGGGCGTGAGTTAAGCGGGTGCGTTGGTGGTCACCGGGAAAAATGAACACCTGGGTTTTGCCGGCCAACCGACGAAATGCGTTGCCGTGCAGGATCCGATCGCGGTCACGTTCAAAGCAGGTACGAACCGGATCGGGTTCTTCGGGGATGGCTCGTTGCCCGGCCCCGGTGGATTGAGCCGCCCCTTGGGCCAATGTGACTTGTTCTACCGCTTCGCGTTCTTCGCGGAGTAATGTTTGATTAATTATTATGCGCGCTGAGCTTTTCTCGTGGGCTTGGCGGACGGTTGTTTGTGTGTCGGGTGCATCGTGACCGCGCATGGTGTTGCTCCAGGCCCTAGCTCGGGCGGAGAGCTGATCGGGGCCGAACCAATCATCGTGAGTGCGGAGGCCGTTATGGTTTTGATATGGGTTCAGCAGATGGCGCCCGTGGGGTTGGTGATCGTACGTAGCATAAGGCGGGTCTATCCGCTCGGTTGCACTTGCGGGACGTTCAACGGGATACGAGTTGCGGTTTCCTGGAACATCAAGGGTTGTCACAGGAATCGAGGTTACTGGGTGTCACTGGGTGTTAGGCCATTGTCTTGTCTCTGTGTTAGGCCATTGTCTTGTCGTGGTCCTTTCGTGAGGCTTGTGCCAGGTAGGAGCCGATCACTGGTTCTTTGACTTTGGACCTCTATCCTGCGTTGGTCATGGTGCGTGTACATACAGATTTAGTTGGACGTGAAATGCAGCGAAGGACTCTCCGGTTTGGTGTGGCGATTGCATTGTTGGTTGCCGGCGGAATTTTTGGTTTAGCAGGTGGAGCTCACGGGCAAAGCGGTGATTCCACCACGACGCTTGCCCCAGCGCTCGATACGCTTCCGCCATACCGCGAACCCACAACTACATCAAAGGCAACCCTCTCTTCGCCGCAGCCAGCGACGACTACAACAACCACGACGATCTCGCCCTACGCAACCACCGGTGACCTGAGCGGGGTTTGCGCATCGATTGCGGCGGGTACGACAGAACCTACTATTCCAGTCTCCAGTGCACCTGCTGGCCCGGAGACGTCGGTTCCTACTTCCAACCCAGCGGTTACTGGAATTCAAGGGAACGGTCCAAAAGGCTGTCGACTGGTCGCCTACTACGGCAATCCAAATTCTCCGGGGTTGGGGCCGATGGGCCAATCACCGGCCCCTCAAATGCTCAGCGCGCTTACGGCCCTTACAAAGCGTTGGCAGGAAGCTGATCCGCGAACCCCAACCCGATGCGCACTGCAGCTGATTGCAGTGGTAGCTCAGGGATCGCCGGGAGCGGGCGGTTTGTATCGGGGCCGTGCTTCGGCGGAAACGATTAACAAGGTGATTGGCTGGGGGCGCCAGCGAGGTTGTCTCACCATTCTCGATGTTCAAGTGGGCTTGAGCAATGTCCCTGCCGAAGTGGCTTACTTAGAACGTTGGCTGGCTATGCCCGATGTGCATTTGGCGTTGGATCCGGAGTGGGATATGCCGCCCGGAGTAAAGCCCGGTTCGAGAATTGGGTCGATGTCGGCTGCGGACATCAACTCGGCCATAGCGGTGTTGGATCGCTTAGCGGTCACCAACCGTTTAGGTCCTCGGATGTTAATTGTGCACCGGTTTCGCAGTTTCATGGTGACTGATCCGCAAACAATTAAACCCACGTCAAACATTCGCTTGCTGGTGAATATGGATGGTTTTGGTCCGGTAGCGGAGAAGCTGTCTTCTTACGTGGTGGCGCAGAAAGGCATGCCGACGGGTTTAACGGGCATGAAGCTCTTCTTTAAACTTGACCGTCCGCTGCTAGGGCCGGGCGAAGTCATTTCCCTAAAACCCTCTCCGGTTTTCGTTAACTACCAGTAAATCTGAGTTAAGAAACCCGTGAGGACCGTAGGAGATCGGTTACGCGAAAGGCCAAATCGAGTGACTGACGGGCATTCAGGCGGGGATCGCACACGGTTGTGTAGTTTTCGCTGAGGTTGGCATCCGCCACACTGTCGCTGCCACCGATGCATTCAGTCACGTTGTCACCGGTGAGCTCCAGGTGCAAGCCACCAGGCCAGGTGCCCTCGGCAGTGTGCACCGCAAAGAAGCCGGTGACTTCGGCTAGTACGTCGTCGAAGTGGCGGGTTTTAAGGCCGCTTTCAGAGGTGTAGGTGTTGCCGTGGCAGGGGTCGCAAATCCATACGACTGGGTGGCCGGCATCGCGAACGGCTCGCACCAATGGGGGTAGAGCGTCGGCCACCTTTTTGGCGCCCATGCGCGAAATGAGGGTGAGTCGGCCGGGGATTCGATCCGGGTTCAATGCTTCGCAGAGGGCAAGGACTTCTTCGGGGGTTGCCGTCGGCCCAATTTTGCAACCGATCGGATTGTGTACGCCGCGAAAGAACTCCACATGAGCATGATCGAGCTGACGGGTTCGCTCGCCAATCCACAACATGTGAGCGGAACAGTCGTACCACTTCTCGGTGAGGGTGTCCTGGCGGGTGAGGGCTTGCTCGTAACCCAGCAACAGCGCCTCATGAGAGGTGTACAGGTCAACTTGGTGGATGGGCGCGGTGTCGGAAAGATCGATGCCACATGCCGCCATGAAGCGCAACGCCGAATCGATTCCGGCAGCCATGGCTTCGTAGCGTTGGCCTTCGGGGCTGGATTGCACGAATTGCTGATTCCAGAAATGCACCTGGCGGAGGTCGGCAAATCCGCCTTTGGTGAAGGCCCTCAGGAGATTGAGCGTAGCCGTCGACTGGTGGTACGCGTCGATCATGCGCTTGGGATCTGGGATGCGACTAACGGGGTCGGCGGCGTCGTCGTTGACGATGTGTCCGCGGAAGGAGGGAAGCTCCACGCCATTGACGGTTTCAAAATTCGCGCTGCGGGGCTTGGCGAACTGCCCGGCGATACGGCCAACTTTCACCACGGGAACGCCGCTGGAATAGGTGAGCACTGCTGCCATTTGCAGGATGACCTTGAGCTTGTCACGCAGCGCTGGGGCAGAGGCGTCGGCAAAGGATTCGGCGCAATCACCGGCTTGGAGGAGGAAGGCTTTGCCATTGGCCACATTGGCTAGGGATGCCAGGAGGTTGCGAGCTTCACCGGCGAACACCAAGGGAGGTAGGCCAGAGAGTTTTTTGAGGACCTGATCCACTTCGCCAGCGTCGGGATAATCGGGCTGCTGCACTACGGGGAAGTCGCGCCACGATGATGGGGTCCAAGTTGCTGCCATGCGGAACAGTTTAGGTTGCGCACCCAAGCTTGCCCGAATCTATTTTTTGGTAGCCGAGTTCACCCGGTTCCTGCCCTGGTTGAGGTTGCTTGGCGCCCGCTGCCTTGGTTGCGTAGTTTGCTGGCATGGAAATTCGACTTGACGGACGTGTAGCACTTATCACCGGCGGTTCCAAGGGGATCGGCAAGGCCATCGCTGGCGGATTTGTGGCTGCTGGCGCGCAGGTGGTGATCAGTTCCCGCAAACCTGCAGGGCTAGCTGCGGCGGCCGATGAACTCAACGCCGCGGCTGTGCCCGGTTCCGGAACGGTTTCGTGGTTTGCCGCCAATGCTGGCGATCCGGCCCAGGCTGCGGCTTGCATGGCCGAGGTGATGGCCCGCCACGGCAAAGTGGACATTCTGGTCAACAACGCGGCGGTAAACCCTTATTACGGACCAATCCTGGGCATTGATGCAGTTCGAGCCGAGAAGACCGTTGCCGTCAACCAGTTTGGCTATGTGGTGTGGACGAAGCTGGCCTGGGACGCCTGGATGCAAGCCAATGGTGGAGTGGTGTTGAACCTATCGAGCGTGGGTGGGTTGAGCGTGGAAGAAGGGATTGGCTACTACAACGTGACCAAAGCTGCCGTGCTGCATATGACTCGCCAAATGGCTGCAGAAATGGCCCCTGGGGTTCGCGTAAACGCCATCGCCCCCGGCCTGGTAAAGACCGATTTCGCCAAAGCCCTGTGGGAGGTCAACGAAGCGAAACTGGCCGCTCGGACACCACTGCATCGCTTGGGTGAACCATCAGACATTGCCAATGCCGCCGTGTTTCTCTGCTCCGATGCTGCCAGCTGGATTACCGGTACCCATTTGCTGATCGACGGTGGCTCGATGACTGGCACCAGCCTCAGCTAGAGCGTGCATTTAGCCTTCCCTTCCCTTCGTCCGTTGGCTGTTGGCTGTTGGTTAAGCCGGTGATTGGAGGGAGCAAGAGTTCGGTCCTGGGGAACAACAAATCGGGAATACCCGGGGCCGGCAATAGGTGGGCGTTCAGCGCCTGTAAGGCTTCCCAGTATCGAGCAATTTCGTGATCGTCGGCGTGGGGATTGTTGGCCAAAACATGCCGTTCAGCAATGGCCCAGAAACTCTCTCCCGGCTGCACGACATGCACCGCAGGGTTTTCCGTTGACGGCGATGGGGTTCCTGAGGGCTTTGGTGCTGTTGGTTGCTCCAAAGTAGCTGGTTGTGAAATTTCCGATTGGTTGACCGCTTCCACAATTGTTTGGGCGGGTAAGGCATTTGAGCTGAGCGATGTGGACGCAGAAACTTGAGCCGCAGATTGTTTGTCTGTGGCCGTAGCCGTAGCCGTAGCCGTCGGCATTGGCCTTGATGTTGGCGCAGACGTTGATGCTGGGATCGTGATCGATAACGAGGTCGAAACTGGATCAGTGGCCGAGAGCGATGAGGTGGTTTCGGCAGCGTCTGGCAGGATGGGCCATCGTTGACCGGTGGTTACGTCGCCAGCAAACTGCACACCGGTTTTTTCCTGGGCAAGTACCGAGGCGACTGGCGCGAGAACGGTGCGCGCCGTCCCGGTTTGTGGGTTGCGGGTAACGGCCGAGGCAGGTCCAGCAAGCAGCGCTAGAGCCAACGTTCCCCCAGCGGCTTGCCGAAGAAGCTGTTGCAGCCAGCCTGGCCCAAACAAGCGAGGGAGAGCTGCGTTTGGCGCTTCGTTACTTTGGCGAGCCAGTGCCACTGGTGACGTTGATGAAGCCGCTCTTACACTCCTGCGTGCACGTATGAGATTCGTGATTGAAGCGATAATCGAAACCAGTAGCCAGAGAGCAAACAATCCGCTCGCCGTTCGAAGGGCCAACAGTGCCAACTCAATTGGAGTTCGCTGCCCCAATCCGGGAACCTTCACTGCGTCACCGCTAGAGAAGTCATCGGAGGGACGAAGCGCCGCAGTCAAGCCGACAACACAAAGCGTGCTTACGAATCCGAGCTGCAGGCGAGCGGCCCCTGTCGATTGAGTGGTTCTTTCGTTGGCGCTCATGGAGTTGTCCTTGCTTCTGCGAGTGCGGTTGCTTTGAGGCGGGTTCGTTTAAGTCCACCAGGAAGAAAGCCTCGAAACACCGGGCTGAAATCGGCCTCAAGCGTGACACGAACCCCGTCGCCTTCCAACGTGATCGTGATGTCCTCCTGCTTAATGCGGATGGTGTCACCTAAGCGTGCTGCGATGGATCGCCGGGCGAAATTCTTCATCTTGTCGGGATCAAAGGTGTACCGGGAGAGGGTGTAGTAGTCGACATCGTTGATACCAGATACCGCATCGTTTGCCGCCGCCGCTGCCGCGTTGTAAAGCTCACGCTTAGCCAGAAACGTGCTCGCCGTGCTTACCGAAAGTGTTCCAAGTAAAAAGCAAACGACGATTAAAACGGGAAGTAAAGGCAGCACCGATCCGCGTTCTGCGTCAACACTGGACCCTTGGTCGTTCTTTGCGATGTCCCAGTTTTTGTCCGTGTCCTCGTAGCGGTCCTGGTTCGGGTTTTCGTCCCTGTTTCCGTCAGGACGCGGTCTTAGCCTGAGTCTTGTTGAACGTTCAGTTAGCGCTTCGTTTGGTAGCGTTTGACGATTCAGTTCGCCGTTCATT
>JAYUVJ010000283.1:0-13554 GCA_043754155.1 Acidimicrobiia bacterium | reverse complement strand
GTTGCCGCGCTTGCACCGGTTCCCGCGCCTCCTGCAGCTCCAGTCCCCAAAACCACCCCGCCCGCAGCAAAACCCGCGCCCGCGCCCAAATTGGTAGCGCCAAAGACCGCACCGCCCGCAACGCAACCGCCTGCAACCCAAACCCCAAAACCAGTTGCACCCACCCTCACGAAACCGTTGCCCGAGCCAACAAAACCGCCAGCAACCGCCCCAGAAGTAACACAACCCGCAGCAACCGCACCGCTGGTCACCATTCCCCTCACCACCCCTACCACGCTTCCTGCAACCACAGCGGCACCGACGACAGCGAAATCCCCGGCGCCAAGCAAACTTCGGGCCAATACGCCCTGCCCTAAGGCGAAGCTGGGGCTATTCGCGGTTGCCAAGGACGGTTCCGAGATCCTCTGCTCCAAAGTCAAGAGCCTTTACAAATGGATTAGCGCTCAATCGTCCTCGGCTTCCGCTGCTCCGGCATCTCTGCCAACAACACCTGCGACACCGATCGTTGTCCCGGGTTTTGACGGGAAAACTATTAAGCTAGGTGTACTTACGACTACGACCCACCCCGTGTGGGGTCAAATTGGGAAAGCGTTGCTTGCGGGCACCCAGGCTCGGGTGGCCGCCATCAATCGAAGAGGCGGAGTTAGCGGGAAGTACAAGATCGAGCTCCTGGTTGCTGATACCAACTACGACGCTCAAGCTACGGTCAGCCAGTACAACGCCATGAAAGACAAAGTCGCCGGTTTCGTCACGATCCTCGGGACCCCCGCAACCGAAGCGATGGAGCCGGTACTTCGGTCCGATGGGGCGCTTGCCTCTCCGGCTTCACAAGAAGCGCGTTGGGCCTCAGCACCCAATCTTCTACCCGTATTTAACAGCTACCAAGTTCAAGCGATAAACGGAATTGCCTATTTCCTTGAATCAGTTGCCCCCGCCAAGCCGATTATTTGTTCGGTCTCAGTTGGTACAAGTTTTGGTGATGCTGGGACCGAAGGCTTCAAGTTCGCCGTCGATCGTTTAGGAGCAACCGCCGGCCCGGCCCTCACTATTGGGGCCACCGACAACAACGTGGCGCCATTCATCGGCCAACTCCGAGCGGCGAATTGTGGTGCCGTTATGGTTACCGTGGGCCCAGCAACCACCCTGCAATTGGTAGTGGGCGGCAGACAAGCGGGCTTCTCTCCGCGCTGGATCATCATGGGCGCGAGCTTTTCCGACAAGATCGTGGTACCCCAAACCAGCCCAATCTTTGAGGCCAGCGCCTGGGTAGTTGGCGATGGAACCCAGTGGGGAGATTCCACGGTTCCAGGGATGTCAAAAATGATTAGTGAACTTATTGCTTCGGACAATCGTTACTGGACCGAGAACCCCGACGTTGGCCTTACCTACGGGTATACGCAGGCCATCATTTGGGAAGCCGTTCTGGAGAAGGCGGCAGCCCGCGCCGATTTCTCGAAGGCAGGGCTTCTCAGTGCTTCCACCCAAATTGGCACCGTGGACACTTTTGGACTTGGCTCCCCCGTCGATTACTCGCAACCTTCACGCTTGGCCAACGCCCGAACCACTATTTTTGCTGTCGATGGCTCCTACCGTAACGCCATCAAAGTGCTAGTTCCAGGTTACGCATCACCGGTAGCGCAGGCCTACAAGAAGTAGTCGAGTTACGGAAGTCGTCGTTCCCCAAGTCAACGTTCGCTTACGATTCGACGCTCGTCTTACAGGACACCGATTCACCAACAAGAGGCAGCCAGCTCTTCTGACCTGCTGTCTCGAAGCCACGCCGCTCAAAAACGGGGCGAACTAACCGCGAGCTACTGCGTAGGCAGCACGAACCGCTTTGGCCGCAGCCGTATCCACTGACGGATTCGTAACAGAACCTCCACCGAGAGACCATTGCGCGGCCAAATCGGCGAAAGGGTTGGCAGAGGCAGAATTCGAGGTGCTCGCGTTAGCATGTGCCCACACGACCGCGGCTTGGATGCAAGCACCCGTTGCTACATGTTCGTCGGCATCGGGAACCATTACGGGTCGTTGGGCCAAATCTGCGACCACCTGACGAAACGCTGCGGAACGAGAGCCTCCGCCGATCAGGAAGAGTCGTCCAGTCGTTTGAACCCCGGCAATGGAAAGGGCATCAAGACCGTCGAGTAGGCCACAAACCACGCCTTCAACAGAGGCTCGGGCCAACTGTCCGCGTGAAACATCGGAACGAATTCCGCTAAGGACACCGGTGGCATCGGGGCGGTTGGGGGTCCGCTCACCATCGAGATAGGGAAGCAGAACCAGGCCACCGCATCCAGCCTCTTGGGCCAACACAAGATCTTCGAATCCTTGATGGTCGATGCCGAGCAGACGAATCACCGCATCGGTCACCTTCATTGCGTTAAGCGTGCATACCAATGGCAGGAAGTGGCCAGAGGCATCGGCAAACCCAGCCACGAAGCCTGATGGGTCAGCGGTTGGGGTATCCGAAACTGCGTAAACCGTTCCCGATGTGCCCAACGAAATAACTACATCGCCCGGAGCTAAACCGATACCCAGAGCTGCAGCCATGTTGTCACCCGTCCCCGGACCAACCAACACTGATTCTTGCAAGCCAAAGGCTTCCGCTGCAGTTTTAGTGAGCGTACCTGCCGATTCCTTCGGGCCCAGCACTTCAGGAAGAAGGTCTTTCCAGTTGCGATCCGGGTCGACCTGGGCCAAGAGTTCTAGCGCCCAGGTTCCCGTTGCAGGCGACCAGTAGGCTGTGCCCGAGGCATCGCCACGATCAGTTACCGGTCGCCCGACACAACGCCGCGTCATCTCGTCGTGAGGAAGCAATACTGTTGCTAGGCGCGCATAGTTTTGCGGTTCGTTAGCTTTGAGCCAAGCCAACTTGGTGACCGTAAAGGCCGCCACCGGGACACTTCCGCACGCATTCGCCCACCACTGAGCACTTTGCGCTGCTAGCAAGGCATCGGCTTGAGGGGCCGATTCGGTATCGTTCCACAATTTGGCCGGGCGGATCGGAACCCCAGCGGCATCGAGGGTAACCATGCCGTGCTGTTGACCTCCGATGGAGAGCGCCACAACATCGAGCCGTTGCTCAGCGCTCAGAACACCCACCGCTGATTTCATAGCCTCGATAAGTGCCAACCACCAAGCATCGGGGTCTTGCTCGCTACAGGGTGGGGTGGTCGGCGGATGAGCAGCTCTCGCGGTGGCCAACACCTCTCCAGTTACGGCATCACGCACCTCCACTTTTACCGACTGCGTAGAAGAATCTGCACCGATCACTATGGCCATGGCTGCACTTTAGGCGTTGACCAGCACTCAACGAGCCGGGCCGCCCTGGTCACCGGCGAGTCGCTGAGCTAGCCACGCGGGAATGATGGAAATTAGGATCACTGTTACCGAAACCACGTTGACCACGGGCAATTCATTGGGACGACTAAACCTGGCGAAAATGAACTGCGGGAGCGTTTTCGTGCTCGCGCCGGCGGTGAAGGTAGTGACCACAATTTCGTCGAAGCTCAACGCCATAGCCAAGAGTGCGCCAGCGAATAACGCGGAGTGCAACAACGGAAACGTAATGGTACGAAATGTTGTGAACGGTCGAGCACCCAAATCGGCGCTCGCTTCATCGAGGTTTCCCGGGAGCCGTCGCAATCTCGCCAACACGTTGTTGTACACGACAACAATACAAAATGTTGCGTGGGCGATCACCATGGTGAAGAATCCAAGCTTGATACCGAGCACCTGACGAAACGCCGAGTTGAGGGCAATTCCGGTGACGATACCCGGTAGGGCGATGGGGAGGATGACCAGAAAGCTCAACACTTCTCTTCCAAAGAACTTGTACCGATGCACGGCAAGCGCAGCAGCTGTCCCCAGAAGCAGAGCAATGAACGAAGCCAACAGTGCTGCTTTCACCGACCCCCAAAGCGCCTGGCGAACATCGGGGTTATGCCAGGCCACCCCCCACCATTTCGTAGAAAAACTACTGAAAATAATAGATCGCTCTTTGTTAAAGGAAAGCAACACCACATACAAAATTGGTGCGAAAAGAAACACTAGGGCGGCGCCGGTAAGGGCAGCGAGTGCTCGACGGGCAAGAGGTGAGAGTCGCATGATCAGTAGACGTACTTCTAGAGATTGTCCAGTGCGCCGGTTTTTCGGACACCCAGCAGATAGATAATCATGGCCAACATGGGAGCGGTAGAAAACGCTGCGGCGAGCGGAACGTTGTTTACGCCAAAGTTTTGCGAAATAACGTTGCCGATCATTTGCGTCTTGCCGCCGACGATGCCCACGGCAATGTAGTCACCCATGGACAGTGAAAACGTGAAGATGCTGGCGGCGATCAGCGACGGCATCAGCATGGGGAGCACTACGGACCGAATCGTTACCCAAGCCGTACCACCCAAATCACTCGAGGCCTCCAACAGAGAATCCGGCAGCCGATCAAGCCCTGCATAGATGGGCAGAATGGCAAAGGGAAGCCAAAGGTAGCTGAGCACGACGACCACGGCAGTCAAGCCAAATCCTGGGGATACACCAAAGGCTTTGCGGAGCAACCCGCCAGCCGGATCGAGAAACGTCCGCCACGCAAAGGCCTTCACCAGATACGAAGCCCATAGAGGAATGGTGACAGCTACAACCAGGATACGACGAACTTTCGGTGTAGCTACTTTCGCCAGATAAAAGGCAATCGGAATGGCAATCAGTAAATCGAAAAACGTCACAGTCGCGGCCACGCCAACCGTGCGAAATGCCACCCGCTTGTAGACAGGCTCTTTGAGCAGTTCCCGATAATTCTGCAGCCCGCGGACCTTCTCAACCGTATAGGTAAAGGAATCCAACCGAAAGAACGACGTCAACAACAACGCCACAATCGACCCAACATAAGCAACAACCAACCACAACAGTGGACCACTCAACAACACCGTCAACTGCACGCGCCGCTGCCTCCTTACCCGCTTCAGCGCAGCAACCACCGAGCTTTGTACAACTCGATTGTTGCTGCGCTCCACGGTATTCATAATTCGCTACATCAGCCTTTTACGTCAGTCCAAGCCTTGGTCCAGTCGGAATAATCCGTGCAGATCGCGCCGCGCCCGTCGAGACATTCCTTGATGGGAGTCGTCCAGTAGAAGATCTGCGAGAAGTACGCCTCGTCATCAGCATGGAACGTAGTGCAGTGGTTCTTATCGGTGGTAAACGCACAGGCTTTTGGATTGGCCGGGGCTTCACCGAAATACTCCGTAGCTGCAGCGTTGGCGGCGGGTGAAACGATGTAGTCCATCCACTTGTACATGCAGTTGGGGTTCTTGGCCTTCGAAGCAATCATCCATGTATCGGACCATCCCGTTGAGCCTTCTTTGGGAAGAACGGCGGCTACTGGGGACTTCTCGCCGACAGCCAAATTGGTAATGACCTGCCATGCGGTTGAAGCAGTGATCGAACCAGCCTTAAACGCGGCTTGGAGCTTGGTGTAATCGCTCCAGTATTCACCAACGTTGGCCTTCTGCGCCTTCAACAACTCAACAGCAGCCCCAAGCTGTGGCGCGTCGAGAGCGTAAGGATTTGCGATGCCCAGTTCTGGTTTGGTCTTCATTAGCCACAAGGCAGCGTCGGCAATGTAGATGGGCGAATCATAAGCACTGATAGCACCCTTGGCTGGAGATGCTGGATCCCAAACAATCGACCAGGAATCAGGCGCAGGCGAAATCTTCTCGGTGTTGTACATCAACACGTTGGCGCCACGTCCGTGAGGCATTCCGTACGATTTGCCACCAACAGAGTTCCACGGCTTCATCTTCAATCCTGGGTACACATCGGCGTAGTTGGGAATGAGATCGGTATTTACTGGAGACACGTCGCCCGCGGCAATTAAACGAAGAGAAGCATCGCCCGACGCTGAAACACCGTCATACTCGCCAGTCTTAATGAGTTGCACCATTTCGTCGGAAGTGTTGCCCACTTTTACGTTGACTTTGCAACCCGAGTCCGCAGTGAAGGGGTCAACCCAGGCCTTCTCGGTGTAGCCCGCCCAGGCAATCAAATTGAGCGCTCCTTCGCCATCACCAACGGCCGTGGCCACAGGTAGATCGGGGGCTTTTATTCCTGCAGCGGCTTCGTTGCCACCAGCGGTTACGACAGTAGTTTCGGCTGCGGCCGCTGCTGTCGCGTCGGCTACCACTTCGGTTCCGTCGGCCGCAACGGTCTCCGCCGCGGTCTCAGCCGTTGTTTCGGCCGGGGCTGCAGTTGTATCGGCTGCATCCTTTGAGCACGAAGCGAATGTCATCGCTGCCGCAGCAATCAGGCCGATGGCTCGCAGCTTGTTGTTCAGGTTACCCATTTGGTGTTCTCCTACTTGATGTAGTGGTTGGTAAGAATTAGATGACTACAGATGTTCTGTCCGGATAATTTCGATCTACGAAGTTTTGCAGCGGAGGTTGTTAGGCAGAAACCATGGAACGAGCAGCTTCCGTATCGCAAGAAACTCGTACGTCATCGCCTACGGCGTACGGTAACGGCGTAACAGACGCGTTGGTGACTTGCACGGTTAGCGAAAGGCTGCCGCTGATCACTACGCCGATACGAGTCAACGAACCGAGATATTCAATATGGCTCACCGTGGCATCAATCCACAAGTGGCCTTCTGGAATGGATGCATCCCCGAGATCATCACCTGCACCGGCATGAATTGCCAGCCGTTCTGGGCGGACGCTAAAGGTCGCTTCGCTCCCAGTCAATCGCTGGGCAGCCGCACCACTGACGAGATTTGAGATGCCCACGAAACCAGCAACAAAGGGAGTTGTAGGGTTTTCGTAAATCTCTCGAGGCGTGCCAACCTGCTCGATTTTTCCGTTATTGAACACGGCAATCCGGTCGCTCATGGTGAGCGCCTCTTCTTGATCATGAGTCACGAAAATAAACGTAATTCCCGCTTGAGTTTGGATTGCTTTTAACTCGATCTGCATCTGCTGGCGCAACTTGAGATCCAGGGCTCCAAGCGGCTCATCCAGCAGCAACACCTTCGGTCGGTTTACCAATGCCCGGGCCAGAGCGATTCGTTGCAGCTGTCCGCCGGAAAGCTGCGAGGGCTTACGTGATCCATACTCACTGAGGCGCACCATCGCCAAAGCTTCTTCGACCCGAACTCTCCTTTCGGATTTGGCGACCTTCTTTACCTTCAGGCCATACTCAATGTTTTGCTGCACGGTCATGTGTGGAAAAAGTGCATAATCCTGGAACACCGTGTTGACATCGCGAGCGAAAGGAGGCACAGCGGTCACATCAATTCCATCGAGTTTGATTGAGCCTGCACTCGGAAGTTCAAAACCCGCGATCATGCGCAAGAGCGTGGTTTTGCCAGAACCAGAAGGCCCCAGCAGACAAAAGAACTCACCATGAGCAATGTTGAGATCAACGCCGTCGACCGCATTAACTGCAGATGCTCCCGAGCCAAAGGTTTTACGAAGTTCGCATACTTCAACAGCAGGAACACGGCTGCGGCGAAAGGTCGTTTGGGTTGAGAACGGCTGTAACGGTGGTGGAAAGTCTTGTGCGGTCAAGCCGGGGCCTCGGACAGTATCGGGAGCGTTGCAAGCCATGGCAGCGCTGAAGTTGGTTGGGTTTTGAAGTACTTACGGGGCACGTTGTTCCCGCGTTCGCTTTTGCTGAGAATGTCCGCTGGGACCCACGGCACCATGTTTGCAGACTTGGAAGACCGTTTCGAATTGGTCAAGGGCCAGCCGCGAAATCATCGTCAAACAAGCCAAATCCAAACAACCAAAACCGGAGGAAGCGGGCAAGACACACTGACAGGGGCCAAACTAAGACATGGGTCCTTTTCTTGCCGTTCTGAGCGCGCTCGTTTACGGCTGCGCTGATTTCCTCGGTGGAAAGGCGACCCGTCGGTCTGCGGCATCAACGGTGACCGCAAGCTCACAGCTTGCGGGGCTGAGCGTGTTGGTTCTCGGGGTGATGTTGGTTCGCGGGAGCGGGCCAAGCGTCAGGGCTCTTTGTTTCGGCGCGGTTGCCGGGCTTGGCGGAGCGCTTGGAATCATGTTGCTGTACGCCGCGTTGGCACAGGGAACGATGAGTATCGTATCCCCGGTAACGGCCGTGACTGCCGCCGTGGTGCCGTTGTTGGTCGGCACCATCTGGCTACATGAACGACCGCCAGCGCGAGCTTGGTTTGGCCTGGTGCTGGCGTTGGGCGCCATCGCCCTTGTTAGCCAAGCTACAGGGCCAGGCGGACGCAGTGCGGGAGCTTTGCGGATCGTACTGATGTCAGTTGGGGCGGGAGCTGGATTCGGGACCCTGTTCGTACTGTTTCGCCAAGCCGGCGACCCCCGCGATGTTGGACTGTGGGCTTTGGTGGGCGCTCGGCCGGTATCCATTGCCGCCGCGGCCCTGCTGGCCAAGCGTAATCACCAACCGGTACTCGTCGTGCGTAAAGAGTGGAAGACGGTGGCCAGTGCGGGAATCCTTGACCAGGCCGCAAACGTCCTCTATGTACTTTCGATCGGCCGCGGGCTTCTCTCGGTACTGGCCGTTCTAGCGTCTCTTTACCCCGTCTCAACCGTCGCTTTGGCACGGTTAATCGATGGCGAACGGCTCCAGCGAATACAGCTCTTAGGAGTGAACCTGGCGTTTTTGGCACTCATCTTGGTGGCTAGCTCATAACCCTTAGTATCCGGCGCCCAAGGGCAGCCTGCAATTCCGACATCGAAAGACAGCCGTGCTCGCAAACCTAACGAGCTGCCCTGACACCAATCGCCACGGCAACTTCACGGGGGTAGTGACAAGCGACGAAATGTCCCTTCCCAACCTCGACCAGTTGCGGTTCCTCTTTAGAACACTTTGGTTGAACGGCAGGACACCGCGTGCGGAACCGACAACCAGAAGGCGGAGAAATTGGTGAAGGAAGGTCCCCTTCGAGGGCTGAGGTTTGATCGGGGCGAATCGCTGGGTTGGGCTCAGGAATCGAATCGATCAATGCTCGGGTGTAATGGTGAGCGGGATTGGCATAAAGCACATCGGGGGGTGCCACTTCACAAATCTTGCCGAGGTACATAACTACAACTCGGTCGCTCACGTTCTTCACAACAGCAAGGTCGTGAGCAATGAAGACGAGCGTAAGCCCGTAGGCCCTTTTCATGTCTTCGAGCAAGTTCAAAATCTGTGCCTGGACAGAAACGTCGAGTGCTGAGACGGGCTCGTCACAGATCAACATCTTTGGATCCATAACGACCGATCGAGCAATGCAAATACGCTGACACTGCCCGCCAGAAAATTCGTGAGGCTTGCGGTTGCCGGCTTGATCCGGGTCGATACCTACTGTTTCCAAGGTGTGGCGAACCTTAATTAGTCGTTCTTCTTTGGTTCCGCGCTTCCAAATTTCCAGTGGTTCGGAAACAATATCGGTCACTTTACGACGGGGGTTCAAGGAGCTAATCGGGTCTTGAAAGATCATTTGCATCCGAGGACGCAACGCCCGCATTTCGTTTAACCCAAGTTTGGTGAGGTCCTGGCCTTCCAACACAATTGATCCACTCGTCGGGCGAGGCAACTGCATGATCGCTTTACCTGTGGTCGACTTTCCGCATCCGGATTCGCCAACCAACCCAAGCGTTTCGCCCTCCATAACATCGAGTGAAATACCCGACACAGCGTGGACCTTTCGTCCGCTTCGTCCAACAGGAAATTCAACAACAAGATCCTCAACTCGCAAAAGCGCGGTGCCCTCAGGGCGGAGGTGAGCTTTACCGGTACCTGCCATGTGCTTAGTTACCTACAACTGCCGACAGAGCGGGCTTAGAAGATGCGGAAGAAGATCTGGAAGAAGGTCTGGAAGAAATACTCAACGGATGCCAACAGCGAAAGAGATGCGACGGGTCACCGTCTACCGGCGCTAGTGGCGGCATATCGGTGCGACACTGCTCCGTCACGTAACCGCAACGAGACGCGAAACGACAGCCTGCAGGCGGGTTGATCATCTGCGGAGGACGGCCAGGAATTGCTTCCAAACGCGTATGGGAGGGATCAGAAGTCTTAGGAATCGAGTTCAGCAGCGCCGCTGTATAGGGATGGCGCATTTCGGAAAACAGCTTGTCTGTTGGGGCCTTCTCCACAGCCTGTCCCGCGTACATCACCATGATTTCGTCGGCACGTCCAGCAACTACACCGAGATCGTGCGTTACCAGGATCATGGCCATTTTTCGTTCCGCTTGCTGACGGGCCAGCAGATTCAGAATCTGTTTCTGCACGGTCACATCGAGAGCGGTAGTTGGTTCGTCAGCAAAGAGAAGTTTCGGACCGCAGGCCAAAGCAATAGCAATAACCACACGCTGTCGCATACCACCCGAGAGCTGAAACGGGTACTCACGCAGCCGTTGCTTCGGTTCAGGGATCCCGACACTTCGCAACAGTTCTTCTGCTGTTCCTAAAGCGAACTCTTTGTTCATGTCGAAGTGCAACTGGAGCGACTCAGTTATTTGGCGGCCAATGCGAACTACAGGATTTAGTGACGTCATGGGATCTTGGAAGATCATGGCCATGCCGGTACCGTAAAGCTTGCGGGAATCTTTTGCGCCGAGCCGTGTGGTCTCGGTGCCATCAAAAAGGACGCTGCCTTCGCGGTTCACGCCTCGCTTTTGAAGAAGATTCATAATAGATCGGGAGAGGACCGATTTTCCCGAACCCGACTCGCCTACGACGCCGAGAGTCTTTCCCTCAGCAAGCGTGAACGACACCCCATCGACGGCACGGACCAACCCACGATCGGTGGCAAAATGGGTTTTCAAGTCATTCACTTGAAGCAATGGTCCGCCGACCATATCTGCAGATGCAGGTGAAACGCTCACTTAGATGCCGCCTTGCTTGACTTCTAGACGCTCGCGCACCTTGTCGCCAATGAAATTAAGAGAAAGCACGGTCAGGAAAAGAAAAGCTGCAGGAACGAAGGTGGCATGGGGACCACTCTTGAGTTTGCCGAGACCCGCAGCTCCCTGCAGCATCCTGCCCCAAGAAATGGTGTTGCCGCTGAGACCGGCTCCCAGGAACGACAAGCTGCCTTCGACCACCATGACTGAACCTACGGCCACGAGCGCGAACGCCATCGCTGGTTTCACTACGTTAGGCAGAATTTCGCGGATTAGCACCCGACTATTTTTTGCACCCATTGCTCGCGCTGCCGTGACATATTCACGGGCGGCTTGCTGAAGTGTTGCTGCTCTCACCACCCGGAAAATGATCGGGACAGAGAGTGCACCCAAGGTGAGAATGAACTTCCAAACGCTTACCGCTCCACTCTGCGCCGAGAGCACCGAAACTAAAAGAAGAAGCAACAGCAGAGCCGGAATCGAAAGCACACAGTTCGTCAAAAAAGTAAGCACACTGTCGAATCGACCACGGAAATAGCCGGCGACCATTCCACCCCAGCCTCCAACTAAGAAAGCCAGCAATACAGTACCGAAACCCACCATCAGGGACACTTTTGAGCCCTTGATCGCATAGGCCAAAAGGTCATTGCCGTTCTCATCAACGCCGAGTAAATGGTGTTTGGTGAACGTTGACGTCCAATCACCCACACCAATGTTTGCGCCGAGAAGAAAATCGGGATCGTTGGTTTTGCGGATTGGCAAGATACCGCCAAAAATCGCACAAAAAGTGAGAAGGAAAAGCCACCCTGCTGCGAAATAGAATGGAATGCCAAACTTTTTCTTGTTGCCTACTTCCGCCACTGTTGTGTCGACGACCTTTTCCAACGCAGGCGAAATAGTGGTCCCTGAAATAACGGCGCTCATCCGGCGGTCCTCGCGGCTCGAACTCGAGGGTCAACGACCCCATACAAAACGTCAACGACGGTAGCAACCAACAGCACCACGATGGTGACGATGGTGACAACGGCCAAAACCAACAGATATTCACGCTGGGCAATACCGGAGATCAACAGCGTTCCCAAACCGGGCAAGTTATAAAGCCGCTCCACGATTACTGCACCCGAGATCAATCCACCGAGGCTGACACCAGCAACGGTTAGGAGGGTGAGACTCGACGGGCGCAATGCGTGGCGCAGCAAAATGGTTTTATCGGAAAGACCTTTGGCTTTCGCCATGGTGATGAAGTCTTCTTTCAGAGTTGATTCCATATCGGTTCTCAAAATGCGAGAAAGGTTTGGAATCAGTCCCAGGGCGAGGGTAAAGGATGGGAGTATGAGCGACTTTACGTGGTTGAAGATGCCATCTGACCAAGCCGCATACTGACCAACGGGCAACCAGTGGAACTGGAGCCCAATAAAGAAAATAAGGATCGGGCCAACCACGAATCCCGGTGAAGCAAGAGCTGCGTAGTTAAACACGCTGATGGCCCTGTCGACTTTTGTGCCCCCCCGATAAGCGCTGATAATTCCCAAAATTAAAGCAAAAATGATGGCAATCAGCAATGCCCAAGCGGCCAGTTCAAACGTGACCGGAAAGTCTCGCTGGATGACTTTACGTACGGATTCGCCCCCACCCTGGTTATACGTTGAACCGAAATTGCCGGTTGCGAACCGTCCCAGCCAGGTTCCGTATTGCACCGGAAAAGAGCGGTCGAGTCCCAATTCGTTCGTAAGTTGCGCCACCTTGACGGGGTCAGATGCTCCGTTGCCGAGGATCGTGATAATTGGATCTCCCGGGAGCAACTGCAACATGCCAAAGCACAGCAGGGTCACCACAAAAATCAGTGGAATGACGCCAGCCAAACGACGTAAAACGAACTTCAAAGAACTCGACCACCCATTCAGTCAAAACTAGTTACGGAAAAAAACTTCTGGGATCAGCCGACGGTTAGTTCAGCTGCTCCGTAAAAGCCACCGGCAGGCAAGAACGAAGGCTTCTCGCCCTTTGGTCCGGTGAAGTCGGTTAGTCCTCCACACTTGGCGCAGGCGCCAAAGTGAGCACGGCTTCTCCAGCGGAAGAGGATAAGAGCCTCTGAGCCGAGCTGACGGTTGATGTTTTCTGCAGCCTTCTTACGAACGACGGGATCGGAGTTGGTACGGATCTGATCGAGCGAAGAATCGATGATTCCATCAGCCATGCGGCCCCAGTTCAACACTGGGGTTCCGATGGTTCGTGGACAAGCAGCAGGTCCGCCACAGCCTTCCGAGTGCAAGAACGGACGACCCTGGTCTGGATTGCTCCAGCCTGCGTAGTTCCATGTCATTACCTCGTAACCACCAACGAACACTGCACCGATGTAAGCCGACTGTTCAAGCGGGGCACCAAGGTTGATGGAGAATCCAGCTTTGTCGAGCATTTGCTTCATAACTGCGATGGTCTGCTGATTGTCAGCAACGGCGGTGGTCTGCAAGGTCACTTCAACTTTGCTGACGCCCTTGTCCTTCTTGTAGGCATCGAGCAACGCCTTAGCCTTGTCAAGATCGAAGGTTGGGTAGCCGGTGTCTTCTACGTAGCCAATGGCTCCCTTTGGATAGATTCCGTTAGCAACTGTTGCCCCAGGAGCGCGGAGATCACGAAGCGTAGGAAGGTCAATGGCGGCGGCCCATGCTTGGCGGACTCG
>JAYUVJ010000282.1:0-6153 GCA_043754155.1 Acidimicrobiia bacterium | reverse complement strand
TGCTTCGCCATGGTGCTACATCTGACAGCTTCTGGGCGCTTGCGTTCCCGGTTACCTGATCGCGGTGCGGTTCCCCAAGCAATGGAGTGGTTGACAAACGCAGACCAGTTCAAGCTCAATCGCGAAGGTTTGTTAAAGAACCTCAACATCGGAAGCGCACTTCGTAAAGAGCTACTGAAAGGTTCAGTACATATTGAGCCTTCGGAAACTTCGCTGGTGCTCGGAATGCCAGAACTGGCTTGGAATCCACTCCCAGTTCCTCAGTCCTACAGTGCCTATACCCTTTGGCTTGATCGAAAAAATGCCTCGGCTCTTTCCTCGTCGAGCGGCCCGGAGCAGGTGCTGTACGAATCGTCGTCGATTGATGCACGCGTTGGCCGGTTCGAATCCCCAGCGGCCATGGTGAGCCTTATTTGTCACTATCGCGCCGCATTTATCGACAAACGTTGGACGTTATTCCGACGCAACATCGACGAGACCACAGCGACTACAGCGACTATAGCGACTACAGCGACTACAGCGACTGACCAAACACAAGCCGATCAAACCAACCTCACCAGCGGCGATTCCACGAAATCCGCCAATTCTGCCAAATCTGCCATGGCCGACGCGCCGTTCAACGCTTGTGAAGGCCCCGCGTTTGAGCTGAAATCCTTGATTGGCAAATTCGGGCAACGGTTAGACCTTGATATTGAAGGTCTCGACGACTACCTGATCGTTGGTCGATTTGATGGGTTCGAGGTAACCAACCAAACACGGTTGCAGGAGCTAGCGACTCGTCCAGCGCAGTTTTGGTTTCGCATTGGCGATAAAGGTGTTGCATCTCCGGGTCGATTTGTTCCTGCCACCGCAGGTGCGCCCCACATACTTTCGATACCGGCCTGCCTGCGCAAAAAGTTGGGAAGTTTTGACTCAGGTTTGTTTACCAACTTCGCAGTATTCGATGCCCCACCAAAATCGAAACGGGCGACCTCGAGCGATCGCGCCAACTATCGAGTGCGGCTCGAAGCGTTGCCGTTCAAATGCCCGGTTGGATAGGAGAACTGGGTCCCAAGGGCGTTCTTGCGCTAGAGAAGGGCATGACCATTCGTCGTCTCTTTGTTGCCAACCGCGGTGAAATCGCCGTTCGCATTGCCCGAACCGCTACAGAAATGGGAATTGAAACGGTGGGGATATTTGCTTCCGATGATGCGGCGTCCGGCCACGTTCAGGCGCTTGATACGGCGTTAGCATTGCCGGGAACTGGACCAAGCGCTTACCTTGATGCCGAAACCCTGGTGGCGCTTGCTCTTTCCCACAGGTGCGACGCCGTGCATCCGGGATACGGATTTTTGAGTGAGCAGTCCGAGTTTGCACAGCGATGTGTCGAGGCGGGGTTGGTGTTCGTAGGCCCGTCCGTCGATGCCCTCAGAGCATTTGGTGACAAAGCTCAGGCTCGCCAACTTTCAAGTGCCTGCGGCGTTCCGCTCCTCCCGGGAACTGGTGTCTTGCCTGCCGGTCCGGACGGTGATCAACAGGCCACTCGGTTCTTTGAGGCGCTGAGCAACGGGGCGCAGGTGATGGTGAAAGCGGCGGCCGGGGGTGGTGGACGGGGCATGCGAGTGGTGAGCCAAATCGAAGAACTGCTTCCTGCGATCGCTCGCTGCCGTTCCGAATCCCAAACTGCCTTTGGTGATGACAACGTGTACCTCGAACGGTATCTGGGAGGGGCTCGTCATATTGAAGTACAGATCATCGGCGATGGAACGGGTGCGGTAGCAACGCTGGGGACCCGAGAATGCAGTGTGCAACGCCGTCACCAAAAAATTCTTGAACTTGCGCCCGCTCCTTCGTTGTCTGATTCATTAACGGCTTCGCTTTTTTCAGCGTCGCTCTCCCTGGCTTCGGCGGTTTCCTATCGAGGCGTTGGGACCATGGAGTTTCTAGTTGATACGGCAAGAGGCGAGTTTTTCTTTATGGAGGGAAACGCCCGATTACAGGTTGAACACACCATTACCGAGATGATCTTTGGTGTAGATCTTGTTGCGTTGGCGCTTGAGATAGCCAGTGGTGCAACGCTTGCTTCACTCAATCTGCCTACTTCCTCGGTGGGATGTGCGGTACAGGCCCGAGTGAACCTCGAGCATCTCGACGCTGACGGAGTCTTGCGTCCAACTGGGGGATTGTTGACCCGTTTTGACCTGCCGAACGGTCCGGGTATTCGTATTGATACGCACGCATACCGTGGCTACCGCACCCCGCAAAGCTATGACTCGCTATTGATAAAAATTATTGTGCATACGAAATCGGGCAACATGGCCGTGGCTATGGCGAAACTTGCACGAGCGCTCCACGCTGTAGCAACTGACGGTGTGGATACCAATGCTGGGCTTCTCCAAGCGCTAGTGCTTCGGAGCGAGGTGGCCGATGGAACCGCTACTACACAGTTTCTTGATGCCAACATGGCGAGCCTGGCCAGAGTTGCAGCCGAGATCGACGCTGTGCTTACCAACGCCGGGCTACCCGTGGATGAATTTTTGCCCGAACAAAATGGCTCAGTTGGCTCGGATGGCTCAGATGCCGACGCCACGAGCGCGGGATCGCCGAACGCAGAACACGATGGAGCACAACGGGCGGGAGTGGTTATTGATCGGGTGGATCCCCTGGCCGTATTGGATCTTGGTCGAGCCGCTTCAGCGGTTCGAAAGTTAAAGGCAACGGCAAGCAACCTCCCAACGGGTTGGATTCGAGTGAGCTCACCATTGCAAGGAATGGTCTTGGAACTGTGTGTGGTCATTGGTCAAGTAGTTGCTGCCGGAACGGTTCTTGTCGTATTGGAGTCCATGAAAATGGAGCATGAAGTGCGTGCGCTTAGTGATGGAATCGTTCGCCTCGTTGGTGTGCAAATCGGGGATGCTTTGGCCAACGGCGCCGAAATAGCGCAGTTGGAAACCACTGCTTCGGTGAAAACCTCCAGTGTGGTTATTGAACACCGCGACCTGAATGTCATTCGTCCAGACCTTCAAGAAGTTCTTGACCGTCAAGCTATTGGACTCGACGAAAACCGCCCTGCGGCGGTGGCAAAACGCGCCGCTACCAGTCAGCGAACCGCACGGGAAAACGTGGCGGATTTGTGCGATGAGGGATCTTTCGTGGAATACGGTGCCGTGGTTGTTGCGGCGCAAAGGCGCCGAAGGAGCGAAGAAGATCTAATCGCTCGCACCCCCGCAGATGGGCTTGTGGGCGGGATAGGCACGATCAACGCCGAACAGTTTGGCTCCGAAGCCTCTCGTTGCGTGGTGGCCTCCTATGACTACACCGTATTGGCGGGAACTCAGGGCAATCAAAATCATCGCAAGAAGGATCGGTTGTTTGAAGTTGCCGAACAATGGCGGCTTCCCGTGGTGCTTTTTGCTGAAGGTGGGGGAGGGCGGCCGGGCGATACCGATGGTCTCGGTGTTACTGGCCTCGACTGTTTGGCCTTTCATATTTTTGGTCGGCTCAGCGCAAAGGTGCCGCTTGTAGGTATCACATCGGGTTATTGCTTTGCGGGGAACGCTGCGCTATTGGGTTGTTGTGATGTGGTTATTGCTACGAAGAATTCCAACATAGGCATGGGTGGCCCGGCCATGATCGAAGGCGGCGGACTGGGTGTATTTCATCCGTCAGAAATCGGACCGATCGAGGTGCAGAACGGAAACGGTGTTGTTGACATCGTGGTGGAAGATGAAGCCGATGCCGTTGCCGCCGCCAAGCAATACCTTTCCTATTTTCAGGGACGACAAGAAGCGTGGAGCTGTGCCGATCAACGTGAGCTTCGCTGGACCATTCCCGAGAATCGTCTGCGTGCCTATGATATTCGGACCGTGGTGCACGGTGTCGCCGATGCAGAGTCGGTGCTGGAGCTTCGCCGCGGATTTGGTCGCGGGATGATCACGGCACTGGCTCGTATCGAGGGCCGCCCTGTAGGCATCGTGGCCAACGACCCAACGCATCTCGGTGGTGCCATTGATGCTGAAGCTGCCGATAAAGCCTCACGCTTCATGCAACTTTGCGACAACTACGAGATTCCTCTCGTATTCCTGTGTGACACGCCCGGCTTCATGGTCGGTCCTGAAGCTGAAGCAGCCGCGCTAGTGCGAAAAGCGGGTCGGCTGTTTGTAACTAGTGCGAGTGTGAGCGTGCCGTTTTGTACCATAGTTCTCCGCAAGGGCTACGGCCTTGGCGCACAAGCCATGGCTGGCGGCGGATTCAAAATCCCCGTGTTCACCGTTGCCTGGCCCACCGGAGAGTTTGGTGGCATGGGAATCGAAGGCGCCGTAAAACTTGGCTACCGCAACGAATTAGCGGCCATTGAGGATCCCCTTGAGCGTCGTGCGCAATTCGACACCATGGTTGATCGTATGTATGCGCACGGCAAAGCATTGTCCATCGCTTCCCATTTTGAGATTGACGCAGTGATTGATCCTGCCGACACCCGTCGATGGATCGTTGCCGCACTCGATACCGGTTCTGCGGCCGGTGCTAGCGATTGGCGTTCCAATCCACCGAAACGACCCATGGTCGATACCTGGTAGCACTCAGCGCTGACGGTCTCAGAGTAATGGGTCTCAGAGCAATGGGTCTCGGAGCTGAAGTCCTTAGAGCTGATGCCCCAGACCTGATGGTAAGTATCGGGTCCTACCGGGTGGTGGAGTTTTGGAGGTGAAGTTTTTGGCGATGTGGAGTGATCAGTTACGGGAGTAGTTCTGAACGAATGACTTTGCCCAGGGCATTGCGGGGTAACTCAGCGCGGATGTGAAGCTCTCGTGGACGTTTGTACTTCGCCAGGTGCTCTGCGGCAAAAGCAAACAGCTCATCGAGAATTGCCTCGTTGGGAGTTTGATTTGTTTCCTCTTGTAGCGAAACGCGTTTCAGGAAGCCTGGTTCAAGGACGACAAATCCAACGACGGTTTCGCCCCATTCGCGATGTGCTTTGCCAACCACGGCAGCTTCAAGGACAGCCGGATGTAGGGCCAACGTTTCCTCAACCTCGCGTGGATATACGTTGAAGCCGCCACTGATGATGAGTTCTTTCGATCGACCAACTATTCGTAAGTACCCATCGTTATCAAACTGGCCGAGGTCACCGGTTCGGAACCAACCGTCCTCAGTGAAGGCTTCGGTGGTTGCGTCGGGGCGCTCCCAATAGCTACGTAACACGTTTGGTCCACGAAGAATAATCTCTCCAGGCTCATCGAGAAGTTCGTGGGTTGTGGTTGCCTCGCTGGCCGCTTCAACCGCTTCAACCGCTTCAACCGCTTCAATCGATTCATCGCGGCTCGATGGTCCCAAGAGCCGTACTTCCACCCCCGGAAGTGCCAAACCAACCGACCCGGCCCGCCGCTCTCCGTCATGAGGGTTGGAAATATTCATGACTGTTTCCGTCATGCCGTAGCGCTCTAAAATCCGCTGTCCACCATTTTCCGATAACGCATTCCACGTTTCTGTGGCCAACGGGGCCGAGCCTGACACGCACAATCGAAGCGCAGCCAGCTCACGCACACGAGGGGAAGCAGCAAAACGTACCCACATAGTTGGCACACCAAAGAGCAAGGTAGCTTGTTGCTCCCGTACCGTATCGAGTATCGAATCAACATCGAACGGTTGCACCAATACCGCACTGGCACCGGCTAGCAACGTGCCATGAACGCCAACGCCAAGACCGTGCATATGAAACAGCGGCAGGGCCAAAACCAAACGATCGGTCGCTGTCCACTGCCAAGCAATGCGCAATGCCTCGGCGCTAGACAAAATATTTCCATGCGATAGCACCACGCCCTTCGGCGCGCCCGTTGTTCCGGAAGTAAACATCAACATGGCGGGATCGTCAGCGCTCATGGTATCGAGCTCGGGGAAGCTGGATCCATCATCTCCCGGTGCTAACTCGCTAAGCATTGCTACGCGTACAAATGATTGTCCTGTGGTAGAAACCATGCGGATTGGATCATCGGCAAGGGCGAGGGTCGGACGGGCGACGTCGATTACCCGTGCAACCTCAGTCGCGGAGTAGGCCGGATTGACGGGAACAACAATTGCACCCAAGCGAAGGGCGCCAACATGCGCGACGATAAGGTCAACCGAAGGAGCGCAACTCATGACCACGCGATTTCCGGGGCGAAGCCCAGCAACATG
>JAYUVJ010000281.1:0-20835 GCA_043754155.1 Acidimicrobiia bacterium | reverse complement strand
TTCTTCACTTCCGAGGTAACCCAAATTGTCCTAAGGGGTTACGATAATGGTGTGCACGCGTATGAAGTTTCCTGCACCGCAAGGATCGGGAACCCTCGCTTTTGGTGGTCCAGTCTGGGCCACAAAAAGCATTTGGCCCTATTTGGCATTGTGCTACTGATTCCGCTTGTGCTGGACCTCACACTCGCAATGGTGATGCCTTCCCGTGGCCATCTGACTGCTACATCCAAACAACTCATGCAACCCAAACAGTTCGAGCAACTCAAACAACTCAAACAACTTGAGCAACCCAAACAGCTCATGCACCGCCGTAAACTAAGGACGACTGGAGCAGCCCCAACGAAACACACAAAGACCGTTTGGAAACCCGCTCTTGTTACATCGTGGCAGTGGATGATTGATCACACCCTGAACATCAATGATCCCCTCGATATGGGGCTGGAGGATTTAACCGGTAGGAAGCTGAACTTTCCCCCTCCCTCGGTGTACGACATTGACTGGGAGTCAAACTCAGCAAAGACGGTGAAGGCGTTACACGTCATGAACAAAAAAGTGATTTGTTACGTTGATGTTGGCGCCTATGAAAACTATCGGCCTGATGCCCGAAAGTTCCCCAAATCGGTTATCGGAAAACCCGATGGTCATTGGGAGAGTTCGTACTGGCTGGATATCCGGAGGCTCGATGTTCTGCTTCCGATAATGCGGGCCAGGTTTCAGGTCTGCAAAAGTAAGGGCTTCGATGCCATTGAACCCGACGAGGTAGACGGATATGCAAACGACTCTGGTTTCAGTCTTAGCTACGCCGACCAGCTGAAGTACAACCGCTCGATTGCTGCTCTTGCGCACTCGATGGGACTATCAGTCGGACTGAAAGGCGATATCGAGCAGGTACCGGATTTGTGGCGCCAATTTGACTGGACCCTGAACGAACAGTGCTTTGAGTTCGATGAATGTGGCGCGTTGTCAACGTATTTCGTAGCGAACGGAAAGGCCGTGTTTACCGTCGAATATGATGACCCGTACTCTGGTCATCGAGCAAAAACGAGCGAATTCTGCCCGCAAGCCAATCTCGCAAATTTCAACAGTATGAAAATGCCGCTGAAGCTTAATGGTGGCCGCTGGCCCTGTCGCTAAAGGTTTTCCTGATGCCTTTCGGTGTGACTTCCGTCTTATCCTTAGCGTTGTCCTTAGCGTTGCTCTTCGCGTTGTCCTGAGGCGATGTAGGGGTTGTGTTTGCGGTGGTTGCTTTGTCGTAGGTGCCACACATGGTTCGTAGGCGAGATCATAGGCAGTGAACTTGACTCGTTCGTCGAAAGGTTCCGGTATCGAAGGACCGCGAATTGGTCAACCTTTTCCAAGACCCGTTCGACATGTTGCTCAATATGGCGCGGATCAGCGCTTGGATCAGCCCTTGGATCAGCCCTTGGGCCGCCCCCACCAGCAACTAAACTGCTGATGTCCCCTTTGGGTTTGCTTTACCCAAGGCTGGGCTTTGCGGGTAGGGTCGACGGATGGCTTCCGCATCTACTCATCCGACCGCTGCGACGTTGGGACAACTGAAGGCCTCCGGCTGGGTTTCTACCACGGTGAAAGAGGAGATTCGCAAAAACGCCGTCACCCGGATTTCGGCGGGAGAACCGTTGTTTCCTGGGCTTCACGGCTACGAAGACACCGTCCTCCCGCAGCTCGAAGTGGCATTGCTGGCTGGGCACGACATCATTTTCCTAGGAGAGCGTGGCCAGGGCAAGACCCGCATGATCCGCTCCATGGTTGAACTGCTCGATGAATGGATGCCCATCGTCTCCGGCTCCGAAATCCAAGACGATCCCTACCACCCCGTCAGCAAGCACGCCAAGGATCTGATTGCCGAAAAGGGTGACGATGCACCGATCGATTGGGTGCACCGCTCACGCAGAATCGGCGAAAAACTGGCAACGCCCGACACCTCGATTGCCGACCTCATCGGTGAAGTCGACCCCATCAAAGTGGCAGAAGGTCGCTACCTGTCCGATGAACTCACCCTCCACTACGGCCTCGTTCCGCGCAGCAACCGCGGCATCTTCGCCATCAACGAGCTCCCCGACCTTTCCGAGCGCATCCAAGTGGGCCTGCTCAACGTGCTCGAAGAACGTGATGTGCAGATCCGCGGCTACAAAATTCAGTTGCCTCTCGACCTCCTGTTGATTGCCTCGGCCAACCCGGAGGATTACACCAACCGCGGTCGCATTATCACTCCGCTCAAGGACCGTTTCGGATCGCAAATCCGCACGCACTACCCGCTCGATACCTCGACTGAACGCAAGATTGTCGATCAAGAAGCCATGCAACCCCCGGCAACCGGCGTGGCCGTCAAGATGCCCGAGTTCATGGCTGAAGTCATTGCCACGTTCAGCCAGGTTGCTCGCCAAAGCCCCAATGTGAATCAGCGTTCTGGCGTGTCGGTTCGCTTGACTGTTTCGAACCACGAAACACTTGTGGCAGCGTCGATTCGTAGGGCATTGCGGACGGGGGAGACCCAAGCGGTACCTCGTATTTCGGATTTGGATGCCCTCATGGCTTCAACGCAAGGCAAAATCGAAATTGAGACCTTGGACGAACGAGAGGGCGCAGTCGTCGAAAAGCTTTTAAAGACGGCAACGCTGACGGTATTCCGCGAGGCCTGCAAAATCGAAGACCTCCGCAATGCGTTGTTGGCCTTCGACGGCGGACTGGTCATTCACGCCGGCGAGGATCAAACCGCCAAGGACTACGCCACGGCTCTCAACCAAGCCGAAGCCGAAGGCCTGCGCGACGCGGTACGCAAACTCGTCGGCGCCAAAGCCTCACCGGGCGAACAAGCCTCAGCAGTGGAATTCCTCCTCGAAGGACTGCACCTCTCCAAACGCCTCAACAAAGATCTTGCCGGTAGTAAGTCCACTTATCGAGGCCGCTAAGCGCGCATGGCGCTTCAAAGCATTAAGCACACTAAGCACTGAGGAGCATCTGATGGCTCGCAAACTTTCGTACTCTCGCTGGGATGGCACTCAAGTTGGTTTTGAGGTCGATGCTGATGACGTAATGGCTCAAATCAATGACGATTTGCTCTACCACGGCGATATCAACGCGGCCCTGCGCAAGCTTCTGCAAGAGGGCTTCAAAGACAAAATGGGTAACGACGTTTCGGGCATGCGCGAGCTGTTGGAGAAACTCCGCCAACGCCGTGAAGAAGCGCTCGAAAACAACAACCTTGGTGGCGTGTACGACGAGATCGCCCAGGCACTGCGCGACCTGGTGGAAGAAGAACGTACGGCCATTGCCGACATGCTCGACCAAGCCAAACAATCCGGCGACGAACGACGGACGGAAACTGCTGAATCTGCTGCGTCGATGAAAAACATGCAGCTTGACTTCTTGCCGCAAGATCTGGCCGGTCAGGTCAAAGAGCTTTCAAGCTACGACTTCCAATCAGCCGAAGCGCAACAAAAGTTCCAAGAGCTGATGGAGCAACTCAAACAACAGTTAATGCAGCAACAGCTCAATCAAATGAGCCAAAACGTGAGCGACATGACGCCTGAAGACATGGCGCACATGAAGGACATGTACAGCTCGCTCAACAACTTGCTCGACGCCAAAAACAAAGGCGAAGATACCGAGCAGCAGTTCAAACAGTTCATGGAAAAGTTTGGCGATTTCTTCCCCGACAACCCCGAAACCCTCGATGAACTCTTAGAACAAATCGCACAACAAATGGCGGCCGCACAACAAATGTTGAACTCGATGACGCCTGAGCAACGGGCCCAAATGCAAGCGCTCAGCGACCAGTTGTTGGAAGACATGGATTTGCGTTGGCAGATCGACCAACTCGGCAAAAACTTGCAACAGGCGTTCCCTCAGATGGGTTGGCAAAAATCCTATGACTTCCAGGGCGGCGAAGGCCAAGGTATGGGCATGGGTCAAGCCATGTCGATGATGCAAGAACTTGGCAACATTGATGCGCTCGAAAACCTGCTCCGCAACGCCACCTCACCCGGCGCCCTCAACGATGTTGACTTTGACATCGCCAAGAATCTGCTTGGCGACGATGGTGCCAAGTCGCTCGAAAAGCTTGCTGAACTTACCAAAATGTTGGAACGTGCCGGGCTGATCGAACAAAAAGAAGGTCGCCTCGAACTCACCGCAAAGGGCATGCGACGCGTGGGAGCTAATGCGCTCGACGAACTGTTCTCCAAGCTGGCCAAGGACAAGTTGGGTCGTCATCAAATGGTGCGAACCGGCGTCGGGCAAGAACGTACCTACGACACGAAACCCTATGAATTTGGTGACCCGTTCAACCTGTCGATAGAGAAAACGATTCGCAACGCGATTGCCCGCCAAGGCCAAGGCTCACCGGTTCGTTTAACGCCCGAAGACTTTGAGATTGAACAGACCGAAACCCTGGTTCGCGCCTCCACCGTATTAATGCTCGATATGAGCCTCTCCATGCCTATGCGTGACAACTTTCTGCCTGCCAAAAAGGTTGCCATGGCGTTGTACTCACTGATTTCCACGCAGTTCCCGCGGGATTTCTTGGGGCTCGTCGGATTCAGCGAAACGGCTCGCGAAATCAAGCCGATCGACCTACCTGAAGTGTCGTGGGACTTTGTGTACGGCACCAACATGCAACATGCGTTTTTACTGTCGCGGCGGATGCTGGCCAAGCAAACCGGTACCAAGCAGATTATTATGATCACCGATGGCGAACCCACTGCACACATACTTCCCAACGGCGAACCGTTCTTCTCCTACCCGCCGGTGCGCGAAACCATCGAAGCGACCCTCACCGAAGTAGCCCGCTGCACCCGTGAAGGCATCACCATCAACACCTTTATGCTCGATGCAACTAGTTACTTGAAGAGCTTCGTGGAGCGCATCACCCAAATGAACAAGGGCCGCGCCTTTTTTACCACCACCGAAAATCTTGGCGACTACGTGCTCGTTGACTTCATGGACCAAAAACGTTCCCAATCCAAAAAGTCCGGTCGCCGCTAGTTAACGAGTTTGGCTCCTCCGGACGTGGCGGTGAAGTGTGTGGGTGGTTGTCTGTAACCATTACCGACAACTACCCACACGCTTAGAAACGATTGGTCCCCGGACCAAGTACAGCGCGCAAGGTTGACAGAATCTCGGAATGCGGGGTTTTGTCAGTAAATCGAAATGCTGTCCAACTATCCAGGAGTAGAAGGTTAGTGCGCTTACGGTCGTCGTCGAAGGCATTGCGACCTTGGTGGTACTCCCAGGAATCAATCTCGACCGTCACCCGATACTCGGGCCAGGCAAGATCGAGGTGGAATCGAATCCCGCCAAGTTTGACTACGTAATTGATCCGGGGCATGGGCAGTCCCGCTTTCGCAATCAATGCGATGATCTCCGCTTCCAAACTGCTTGCTCCAGGATCGTATCCAGGAATCCGATCACGCAACACGTTCTGGACCGTCGTGATACCCCGGCCCGGAGCACTGGCCAGTCGCAACGCGGTGCGGTGAAGTTGTTCAATGGTCAGAAGTTTCCGTCGCAGTGCATCGTCGACCATCTTCCCGACGAAGCGGTCGTTGAATCGGCCCCCGATGTCGCAGAGTGTTCGAGCCGCGTTCGTTACTCCGAGACCGTCCACAACCGTGAAGTCATCCAAAAGAAAGACCTTCGTGCGATGGCGCGTGACTCCCTGAAGTTTGGTGTGGTTCGAGCTAATTGGTTGAAGCAAATGCACCGTTCGCTTGTCGACCGCCTTTGTGAGGCCATGAATCAATGCGGCGGTGTCATGGGTACAAACAGACGGGCAGTTAGTTGCAAGGTTTGCCGCGAATTGCCGCTGCCTGTCGCCCCCCGGACTTCCTGAGATTGCATAAACGCCTCGGTGCATTGCGGTCCACCGTCCGGTTTTGACTCGGTAGATGCAGTTGTCCTGGGAGAGGCCAGCGCTCAATGCCTGCGACACAGTAAATACGCCGCCCTGGTTGGCAGCTTTGAGCGCAACACGTTGGTCGGGAGTCATGCCCCAATGCTGACGGATTCCTCTAGGTTTGGGAGGGCGTCAATACGGCACAGTGCCAAATTTGTAAGTGGGTAGGCGTCGGTGTGCAGCTATTGCAAACAACCGTCCAAACGCTCTTGAGTCCGATCTCAAAAGTGTGTGGGTGGTTCTGTGCAACTATTGCCGATAACCACCCACACGTTCCGAAACGAACTAACTGCGCTTACGGCTTAGGGCGTCTACCGAAGCGGCGAGCAAGAGCACCAGGCCGGAGACAATGAACTTGATTCCGGCATCGGAAAAGTTCACCACGGCCCCAAAGGGTTTAGCTTTACCAACGAGGCCCAAACCATTATCGATAAGTGCCAATACGATTCCACCGAGCACGGCATTGGACATACGGCCTTTGCCACCAAACAGTGACGTGCCACCGATAACTGCAGCGCCAACAGCCAACAACAGAGTTTGGTTGCCACCGGTTTGTGGAGATACCGAATTCACCTGCGAAGCCAGGAACGCCCCACCGATCCCGGCCAATACGGCACAGAACACGAAGGCCGACATGCGAATCCGTTGCACGTTGATACCGGCACGACGAGCGGCCTCAGCATTGCCACCCACGGCATAAAGGTGACGACCGTAGGCGGTGCGGTTCAACACAAAGGTGAGCAGTGCGACGAGGATCAGCACCAGCGGCACGCACCACGGAATTCCCTTCAGCTGCTTTGGAGCCGAGGCGAAATTCCGGTTCTTGGCCAACAGCGCGGCCAATCCAAAAGCGAACGCCGCAGCAGTAGCTATTTTCATGACCACGACGGCGAGGGGAACCGTTCCACTCGAGGACATCTGTTTACGAACCAACCCGTAGCCAAACGCAGCTACCAACATGGCCGACAAAATCCACGAAAGCGGAACCGACATGTTCTGGTTCTCAATGGCGTAAATCAGTTTGTTATCAAAACGAATGGAACCACCTTCCTTTGTAACCAACAACAAGATGCCTTGAAACGATAAGAAGTTGGCCAACGTCACGACGAAGGAGGGGATACCCACGCGAGCAACCAAGAAGCCAGTGAATAAACCGAGCAGGACTGAAACCCCAACTGCGATGAGCACTGCAGGAATGAGCGGCATGCCCTTGACTAAGCGATCAGCCAAAACTGCGGCAGTGACCCCGGCGGTGAACCCGGCGCTCAAATCGATTTCGCCCAGGAGCAACACGAACGACACAGCCATAGCAATCACGATGATCGGCGCAGCCTGCTGCAAAAGGTTGGCGAAGTTGCGTCGAGTGGTAAAGGTTTCCGGGCGAGCAATGGCGAAAATCGCACCGAGAACAACGATCGACAACAACGCTGGGAAGGCCCCTAGGTCACCGCTCTTGACCTTGCCGAGATAACCCTTCACCACAGACCCAATCGTCTGCCTTTCGGAGTCGATAGAAAAATCGCTCCCTGCGTAGGAAGGTGTGTCGGTACTCATCCTGCAACCTCCGTTACACCCAAAGAGCTAGAGGCGCCCGAGGTAATCAACTCAACCAACCGCTCGCGCGTAGTCCCCAAAGCGGGAACTTCCGCCGCAATGCGGCCAAGGAACATGGCACACACACGATCAGATACTTCCAACACGTCGTTCATGTTGTGGCTAATCAGAACCACCCCCAAACCTTGATCGGCCAGGCGACGCACCAAATCGAGCACCTGACGGGTCTGCGCGACGCCGAGAGCGGCCGTGGGCTCGTCGAGCATGACTACCTTGGAATTCCACAACACGGCCTTAGCAATGGCCACCGTCTGTCGTTGACCGCCGGAAAGCGAAGAGACGGGCTGTCGAACCGATTTGACCGTGCGTACTGAAAGCGAAGCCAACGTTTCTCTGGCAGCACGTTCCATATTCCGCTCGTCGAGGAGACCAAGCTTCTTACGTTCGCGACCCAGAAACAGGTTCTGCACGATGTCGAGATTGTCGCAGAGTGCGAGATCTTGGTAAACCACCTCGATGCCGAGCGCAGCAGCATCCTTTGGGCTGGCAATGGCAACATCGCGTCCCTCGAAACGGAGTCGCCCAGAATCAACCGGATAGATTCCCGTGATGCATTTGATCAACGTCGATTTACCGGCGCCGTTATCGCCTACCAAAGCCGTTACCTGGCCCGGATACACGTTGAAATCGATGTCGTGCAGCACATGCACTGGACCGAAGCTTTTGTTGACCCCGGATAACTCCAAGATCGGAGTGGACTGGTCGCCCACGGATCACCCCCTGAGCCTCACGGCCCGTTTCCCCGACCTTGTAGCCAGGATTTCGTGACGCTCGCCACAGTGATTTGCGAGCGTTCTATTTCTAGCCGACATGAACCGTTCGTTGCTGCAGCAGTGCCTGGTTTGGCGATTAAACGGATCGAAAAAGATGCGTCTCAAGATTTTCCACAGTCCACAAATGCGACGATGCCCACCGGCGAAGGTGGGCATCGTACAAATTGTTTGGTCTCACGACTGGCGAAACGCTCAATCGGGCATGTGCCCGGAGGAACGGTTCAGTGAAGCTGGGGGATTAGATCCCGGCAGCGACACACTTCTCTTCGAGGTCCTTACAAAGTGCTGCACGGTCCACGAGAACGCCGGCAATTACGTCCTTGATGTTGTCTACGTAGGTAGGAACAACAGCGGCCTGAACATACGGGATGTCGGCGGTGCCATTGTTGATCTTTGCGTTCGCAACTGGCGCCTCGCCCTTGAGCAGCGAAACAGCGGCGGCAACAGCGCCCTCTGCTTCTGCGGCGTATGGCTTCGCAACGCTCATGCACTGGGTGCCCTGGAGAATGGCACGGAGGCCTTCAACAGTTGCGTCCTGGCCGGTTGCTGGAACCGTGAGGCCAGCCTTGGTCAGAACTGACTGTGCGGCCAAGGAAAGGCCATCGTTTGCGACGAGAACGCCGTCAATCTTGCCGCCGGCCTTTTGGAGAAGCTGCTCGAAAATCGGGACGGCCTTCTGGTTATCCCAATCAGGAACGGCTTCTTCGCCAACAGTTACGATACCGGAATCCTTGATTGCGGCCTGGTAGCCCTGCTTGAACAGCGTGGCGTTGTTGTCTGAAGGTGATCCGTGGAGCTGAATGATCTTCTTGCCCTTAGCGGCAGCTGCGCCACCAAGACACTTGATGATGCCTTCGCCCTGGGCGGTTCCTACGGCAACGTTGTCGAAGGAAACGTAAACGTCGGCAGCGCCACCAAGGGTGAGGCGGTCGTAGTCGATGTTCTTTACGCCAGCAGCAGCGGCCTTCTTTTGGATTGCAGCGCCTGAATCGGCATCAAGGTCAACGATGGCGAGAACCTTTACGCCATTGGTGATCATCTGGTCGGCGATGGTTGCCATCTTGACCTTGTCGCCTTCGGCGTTCTGAACATCACATTCGATGCCAGCTTTGGCACATGCAGCCATGATGGTAGGACGGTCAGCCGTCTCCCAACGTGCTGAAGACTTCGAGTCAGGCAGGATGAATCCAGCCTTTCCTCCCCCGCCAGCAACTGCAGCTGCGGTGGTCTCAGCGGCCATGGCTGCTGTGGTTTCTGCAGCGGCGGCAACAGTTGTGTCTGCACCAGCGACGGCAGCTGTGGTCTCAGCAGCTACTGCTTCGGTTTCGGTAACGGCTGCGGTTGTGTCTGCGGCCTTGTCTTTGCTGCAGCTGGCTCCGATCAGCGCCATAGCGCTGAACAGCAGTGCTGCACCCTTCATTTTTTTGCTCATTTTGGTGTCTCCCCAAGTTTGGCCGGGCGCTACTAAGTCCCGGGCGCAACGGGCGTAGAGAATACGCCAGACTTTTACCGGCGCGGGGCCAATCGGTGATTTGAGACACCGGAAATGAGCAAAATCGAACCTTTTTGACGGATTTTTCGAAAAAACCCCCCAGTTTCCAGTGTCCAGCTTGCGTACGGCTCGGAAACGGTCCACAATTACGCCGTTGTAATTACACAGTCGTAGCAAAGAAGTTGTACGGACGGGTGCATGCGGTGGCGGGTTCTCCTCGGGGAAGCGCCGATGCCTCGCCACTGTAAAGCAAAAGCTGCATCAAATCAGGGATTCAAAAAGATTCAAATCGATTTTGAAAGCAAGGCGCCTCCCGGCGCCGTAACAAGAACTTGTAACGGAGTGAACGCACATGTTGAATAGAGGGCTCCCCGGCCTCGAAGGTGAAATGCGCGCTTGGCAAACACGGGCGAACTGCATGGGCGTTGACCCAGAGCTGTTCTTTCCTGAGCGAGGCGCCTCAACCCGAGAAGCAAAAGAAGTTTGTCGTGGCTGTGTCGTGAAAGATGACTGCCTTGAATATGCACTTGCCAACGGTGAAAAGTTTGGCATTTGGGGTGGATTGAGCGAGCGTGAGCGTCGCAAGGTTCGCCGTTCCCGGGCTTTGGCCCGGCGTGCTGGCACCGCCGCAACTGCCTAGCGATTGCTGATTCGGCCGTCGTTTGGCTGTTTAGAGTCCAGTTAGAGTCCAGTCCCGGTCGGTCTCAAAAGGCACTCGTCGGCCGTAGCAACATTTGCGTTTATCAACAACTGTTTTTGCCTGGAGCCCGCCTTGTGCGGGCTTTTTGGTTTGTGAGTAGAGGTCAGTACCCGCTTTTATCGACTTCCGGGGTGCTTTCCCCTGTCTTCCGACCGTCAACCGGCCGACTTCCGGTACCATTGGGGTTATGGAATGGATTTGGGTTGCAGCAGCGGCATTAGTTGTTTTCGGAGGCGCCAAGCTTCCTAGCATCGCTCGGAATCTTGGGCGTGCCCAAGGGGAGCTCAAAAAAGGCCTGGTTGAAGGAAACAAAGAAGCCGCAGACGCCGCTGAGGCCGCAAAAAAATCGGCTGAAGATGCAGCAGCCAAGCTGATCAAAGGCGAATAATGGATGCTCAAACGGCCCGTGCACACGTGCGCGTCATCTATCTGGGCCCCGTCGCTCCGCATTGGGATGTTCAGAGCGATTTTGGCGATCGGCCCATTGTTGAAGAGTTTCGTCAGCGAACCCTTGCGCGCCTTCAGCTAGTACCCCGCCACGACCCCCAATTCCGCCGCAACCATGACCGTGTTGTGAACGATTCAGAGCGTGAAAACTTGATGCTCGAGTGGGACTTCGGCGTACCGCCTGCTGCTGCGTAGTCCTTAACGGCGGAATGGCGTGCCAACACAACCAGCTACTGCCGGAACGCTCACGAGAGAAACCTCGGCGTATCTCAACCGTGAATTGTCATGGATTGACTTCAACGCACGCGTTTTGGCGTTGTCACAGGACTTGGATCAAGCCCTGCTTGAACGCTTAAAATTCTGTGCCATTTTTGCCTCGAATCTCGATGAATTTTTTGGGGTTCGCATCGCGGGGATCCAGGATCAGGTAGCTGCCGGTGTTACCCAACAATCAATTGATGGGGTCCGTCCCAGCGATCAGTTGCGCATTGTTACCGAGAGCATCCGGTCGTTAACGGTTAAACACGCAGAATCTTTTGCCGAGCTGGTGCCGCAGCTTCGGGCCGCAGGCGTGGTGATTGCTCGGTGGGACGAGTTGAACGAGCGCGATCAGGCTGCTCTCACTGTGGTCTTCCAAGAAGGCATTTTCCCGGTTCTCACTCCTCTCGCCGTGGATCCCGGGCACCCGTTCCCCTACATCTCTAATTTGTCGCTGAACTTGGCGGCAATGGTGCGCGATCCCGATAACAATGATCGGCGGTTCGCCCGGGTGAAGGTGCCGCCGCTACTGCCACGTTTTGTAGCCTTGGCCGACGGTCGTCGGTGGATTCTGCTTGAAGAACTTATTGCGGCGCATCTCTCGTCTCTTTTTCCTGGGATGGATATTGAAGGGGCATTCGCGTTCCGGGTGACCCGCAATGCCGATCTTGCTTTAGGCGAGGCCGATGCTGAGGACCTTCTCGCTGCGGTGGAAACCGAATTACGGCGTCGACGTTTCGGGAATGCTGTCCGCTTAGAAATCGATGCTGCTGCTCCGCAAGCAGTTGTTGAGGTGCTGGTTGAGGAGCTAGGCCTCACTTCCAACGATGTCTACCGGCTCTCTGGGCCCCTCGATCTCACTGGCCTGTGGTCGCTTGTGGGAATCGATCGAGACGATCTGAAAGACACTTCCTGGTCGGCAAAGACCCCAAAGCGCTTACAGCGTGATCCTGAAAAAGAGCTCGATATCTTTGAAGTGATTCGCTCCGGTGACCTGATGGTGCACCATCCGTACGATTCGTTTTCCACCAGCGTTGAAGAGTTCATTCGCCAGGCCGCAGCCGATCCCGAAGTGCTCTCCATCAAACTAACGCTGTACCGCACGTCTGGCAACTCTGCAGTAGTTCGTGCACTTATCGATGCCGCAGAACGAGGTAAGCAAGTTGCCGCCCTCGTTGAGCTAAAAGCGCGCTTTGATGAGCAGGCCAACATCGCTTGGGCTCGTCAGCTTGAAGAGGCCGGCGTGCACGTGGTTTACGGGCTGGTGGGCCTGAAAACTCATACGAAAGTGGCGTTGGTGGTGCGGGCTGAAGCCGATGGATTGCGGCGTTACTGTCATATCTCAACGGGAAATTACAACTCGGCGACCGCCCGAATTTATGAGGACGTTGGCTTGTTCACCGCCTCCCCCTCGATCGGCGACGATCTCATCAAGCTCTTTAATGGTTTAACCGGGTTTGCTCGACCGAGTGACTATGCACGCTTATTAATTGCCCCAAGCTACCTCCGTGACCAAGTTATCGATTTGATCCGTAACGAAATGCCTACCGACGGTAGGCAAGCAGGCCGGATTATCATGAAGATGAACTCATTGGTGGATCAGCCGGTTATCGATGCGTTGTATAAGGCCTCGCAGGCTGGGGTAACTATTGACCTGATCATTCGTGGGATCTGCTGCCTTCGCCCGGGTGTTGAGGGTCTCAGCGAAAATATTCGTGTACGAAGTATCGTCGGCCGTTTTTTGGAACACAGCCGCATTTGGTTTTTTGCCAATGGCGCTGGTGACGGCGAGGGTCGTCACTTTATTGGTTCGGCCGACATGATGCCCCGTAATCTCGACCGTCGTATTGAGGCCATCACTCCAGTCGATGATCCAGAGCTGGCGAAACGTCTCGACACTGTGTTGGATTGGCTGCTCGCTGATACCGAGTTGGCGTGGCGTCTAGAAAGCTCTGGCCAGTGGACCCGGCTTCGGTCGCCTGATGGTGCGCCTGGATTAAATTCTCAAGCCATGCTTCAGGCCGACGCCATTAACCGAGCGCGCTAAATCCTGTGACGTTATTTTTGGTTCGTCACGCCCAAGCTGGCTCTCGTTCGAGTTGGTCGGGTACTCAATTGGGTATCGACGACGTACTGCGCCCGCTGACCCCTCAAGGTCGGTATCAGTCGGCTGATTTGGTGGCTTTGCTTGACGAGATGGGCATTACCGAGATTCGCTCTTCCCCTTATAAGCGTTGCCTTGAAACGGTGGCACCCTTGGCCGCTGCACTTGGGCTTGAGGTCATCGTCGATGAGCGCCTAGCTGAAGGTCCGGCGGATGCTGCGATTGCTCTGGCCCGTACTGTGGCCGAGACCTCGACGGTGTTTTGCAGTCACGGCGACGTTCTCCCAGCCATTCTTGATCATCTCAGGCTCAACGATGCGCTTGATCTGGGCGCCGATCCGCGCTGTCAAAAAGGTTCAACGTGGATTTGTGAGCCGAATCGTTCTTGGGCCGGTCACTTTTCTGCAGCAACGTATCTGGCGCCGCCGACCTCGTCACGTTAGGCCCGTCCCACAAGCTACAAAGCCACAAGCCACTACCGACCAAGCCACTACCGACTAGGCCACTACCGACTAGGCCACTACCGACTAAGCCTCTACCGACCAAGCCACTACCGACTAGGCCACTACCGACAACGAGGGCTGGGGCTCCTACAGTCACGTACACTCACGGATATGGTGCGCCATGCGGGATCACAACGATTTAGCGTTCAGGCAGAGGTGAACTATGGCTGACCGGCGCGATCTCACCTCAGGCTCTTTTGATGGCCCTTTTGACGAGGACGACTACGCCGTAACGCGTTCAGCGGCCTCCTCTGGCTCTCGGGCTAAAGGTAAGGCTGCCGACAAAGCCAACGCCAATCGTTCGGGTTCAAGCCGGGGTGGTTCGGGAAGCCCACTCTTCATCAACGGGGTGCAGGTGAGGAACAGGGAAACCTACCGGTTACCTACATCGCCGTTTGGTCGCCTCGGTATTACCCATGCCGCCTGCGCAGCTGGGGACACTTTCGTAACTATTGCATTGGCCAAGACCCTGTTTTTCGTTAGCCCGGATCAAGCGCGAAGTAGCGTGATTTTGTATCTCGCCCTCACCCTGGCTCCGTTTGCCGTGGTGTCGCCGTTCATAGGTCCGCTTATCGATCGTTTTGCTGCGAATCGGGGCATCGTGATCACCATTTCGGCGGTGATGCGTGGGGTGTTGTGCCTGCTGCTTTCGGGCGACTACGCAGGCCCGGGGTTGTTTCCGGAAGCCTTTGCACTCCTGGTGGTATCTAAGGGCTACGCAATTGCTCGAAGCTCACTAGTTCCTGCCGTAGTACCTGATCTAGATGAACTGGTATTGGCTAATTCGCGATTGTCATTGATTGCAGGTTTGGCAGGCTTCGCAGCAGCAATTCCCGGTGGCTTGCTGAGCCTCATCAGCCCCCGATGGGTGCTAATTGTTGGCGCGCTGGTGTTCTTTGTCGCCGCATACTTTGGTTCGCGGCTGCGGGTTCCGGTGGCCACTTTTCTGGATGGGGCTGATCCGTCGAGAACACGTACGTCAAGCAATTCGAGCACTTCGAGCACTTCGAGCACCTCGAGCACTTTGAGCACCTCGGGTTCTGCGAGTAACGCCAGGCGAGCCAAAGGGAAGTCAGCCACGACAAAATCGGGAATTCCCACGTTTGGTTCGGCGATGCGAACCCAACGAGCGGAACGGGCCGAACGCCTTGACGTGTTAGAAAACGATCGTCGACGGGCGCTGGAGCTTCGCCTCGCGACGCTAGCTATGTCGGTTCAGCGGTTGCTGGTTGGTCTCGTCACGTTCCTAGCGGCGTTCAGTTTGAAACGGGAAAACGCGCCGACGGTTTGGTTGGGATTGATGGGGGGTGCCGGAGTGTTGGGCGGTTTGCTTGGTTCACTGGTTGCCCCACGGCTCGGAAAACGTGTCAATGAAATCACCACGTTGTTGTGGTCCATGGTTGCGGTATCTGTGGCATCGGGGTCAGCCGCGGTGATGGGCAGCAGATTGAGTGCAGCGGTTGGGGTGTTCATTGTGGGTTTGTCGGCAGGTGTTTCGCGGCTGGCTTTTGATGCTCTCGTGCAACGCGATGGCGTGGAGGAGATTCGTGGGGCATCTTTTGCGAAACTCGAAACTCGATTCCAACTCACCTGGGTGTTGGGTGCGCTGTTTCCCGTGGTGGCCGAAGCAAGTCGCACGGTGGGTTTCGGGGTGATGACGGCGATCAGCGGTTTGGCCATCGCCGTGCTCTTTGGCGGTGAAGCCGCGCTGAAGCGCATCGATGCGGCGCTGTCGGTAGGTTCCTCCCTTTGGCATCGCCCGAAACCACCAACAGCAGCAGACTGGCTGAGCGACGAGGACGAAAACTACAACTAAGCATTTCGGAGTGGCTGTGGCCGGTACAGCCAGCAACCAGCACCCCAGTAGCCAACAAGCCCAGCAGCCCAGGCACACACCGCACGCCCATGACACGGCTGATCAGTTAGTCGGTGAGTCCTATTCGGGCTAGCCAAAGGCCGGGGGCTTCAACCTCGGCTGCCGTTGGGAGATTCGCATCTGATTCCCAAAGGGCAACGAGGCCTTCCGAACCAACTCGTTGCAACACCCCTCCAACGAAGCCTCCCGCAGCCTCCAAATCACCTTTCGTGAGTTGCACGCCCAAGAGGGTGGCGAGGGACCGCACTGCCTCCGGTGGGGCGTTTCTACGACGTCTCCACGCCTCCATCACTTGGCGGTTATCGCCGAGCATACGCGCACCAATCACCGCGACTCCGTATTCAATGACTCCAGCCAATGGCACCATAAGTGTGCGAATCTGTGCACGGATCGCTGCTTGCTCCGGCGTTTCTGCTACGCCTATGAGGCCGCGATCGCCGGACAGTGAACGCATGGCCTTGGCAGCGTCGTCGGCATTGGCGTTAGCGTTGCCTGCAGATCCGAAAGCGCCGGTAAGTCCACCTAAGCCGAATCCGCTGAGGCCAAATCCCGACAGTAGGCCACCGATGTTTCCCAAAGGCGAATCGCTGGCTTCGTCGTCACTGGAAGATCCGTTCAAACCACCGAGCATGCCTCCGATCGAATCTCGCAATGCCGATGGATTCGGGCGGGTTGCGGCGGCATGACGCTGCACCAAATCGGCGATTCGCGCTTGAATATGGGGAACTCCCAAGATTCCTGCCGTGACTGCCTCGACCATGACGACATGGTTGCGTGCGATTGTCACATCAATGCTCCACTCCGCGGCGAAGGCGTTGACGTTGGTTGGGATGACCATGAGTTGGCCGGTTTGGGCGCCCACCAAGTCGGCCGTTCCCAAGGCTCCAGTGGCCAAATTCCCCACCATGGTTCCCAGTTGGGGGGAATTCATGACAGGGCCAAGCATGGCGAAAAGTTGTCCGATCGCTGCCAATTCTTGAGGCTCGTCATTATCGAGATTCTCCGCTGTGGGATTGGCCGCGATGGCAATTCCGTTGACGACGGCGTCGAGAAGGCTCCGCAGTTCGGACAGGTATTCAGCGGCGAATCCTGCCCGGGTTTGGGCGTTGATCGTCGTTGGTACTGCTGCTTCAGGCAAACCGAGGGTGGCGATGATCTCGCGCCGGATTTTAGTGAGGAGGTTCTGGAATCCAATGCGCTCTAAGGGATCAAGGTTGGGTTCAACCGATCCACCGGCCGCAGTCCAAATGGCAGCTTGGCGAGCGCTGTCCCACTGCAAACCTGGTGAACCTTGCCCGCCTAAACCACTAAGGGCCCCAAGACCACCGATACCGCCCAACCCAGCCAAACCGCCCAGTCCACCGAGTGATCCAAAGCCACCCTGTCCGAACAGGGCACCCAAATCACCCATACCCTCGGGGGCTCCTGGCTTTGGGGCGCGCTTCGCCGCTTCGTTCTCAGCAAAAGGATCACCAGGGAAGGGATCTGGCGGCAACTCGTCGTCCATTGGTGTCAATGTAGGTCGGTGCGTTTGCCTACGTTTCACAAATTTATGCCCGTACCCCCGGTTTTTTCAGGGAACCCTGAGCCGAGGGAATCATGAATCCAGCTCAGAGCACCCAAACTGGCTCAGCCGGTCATGACGACGACCATTTGCCGACCGTAGTAATTACTGGAATTTCTGGTGCGCTGGGGCGGCGCTTGGTTGCAGCAATTGCCGAAAGTGGCGGTTGGAAGGTTGTTGGCCTCGATACTGCATGGTTTCCCGCCGGGGTGGCCAAGCCGCGGCATTTCACCGTGCATCGTATTGATCTACGTTCGGCTGATTGCGCCAAATTGTTTGCCGGGGCTCAAGCCGTGGTGCATTTGGCGGCGGATGATCCCACCCGTGCTGGTGATGCCAGCTTGACCCGATCGACCACGGAACGGGTGTTGAATGCCGCCGCCGATGCAAAAGTTGCTCAGTTGGTAGTGATGTCGAGTGCGACGGTGTACGGCGCGTATCCCGATAATCCGGTTCCGCTGACGGAGGACGCGCCCCTCAAACCCAACCCGGGCTTCCACTATGCAGCCGCCAAGGCCGAGGTGGAGTTGTTGGTGGAGCGCTGGCGCGAATCGAATCCGGGAATCAAGGTTGCGGTGTTGCGTCCGGCGGTAACACTTGGCCATCCGGAATCGCGCTCGTGGTTGGCCGATGCGGTTCGCCCCGGGATTGCCGATCGTCTCGGTCATGCCCTACCAGCGGTTCAATATGTACACGTAGAAGATGTGGCGGCTGCAGTATTGCATGCGGCCACGATGGGTCTCGACGGCCCGTTCAATGTGGCCGCCGACGATTGGTTGCAATCCGAAGATGCCCATGCGCTGATGGGTTTGGGTGCCCGATTGCCGTTACCGGATTGGTTTGCGGCTGCGGTACAAAAGCTTTCCGATTTACGGCCCGGACTTAGTAGGCCCGCTGGTGCGTTGCCGTATTCAAAGTTCCCCTGGGTTATTGCGACGGACCGTTTGCGCTCCACCGGTTGGGTCTCTTTGAGCAGCACTGCAGAAGCGTTTGTGGCCAACAAGAAGCCGTCGGAAGCGGCTCTCTATTTTGCCAAGCATCGCCAAGAAGTAACCCTCGCAGGCGTCGGCGTTCTCGGCGTTCTTGCAACTTCCGCGCTCAGTTGGCTCGGCTTACGTTCCCGTCGAAAGTGAAATCAAAATTGGTAGATTGATTGTTCTGAGTTTGACGCTTCGAATGATCAAACGAACGATGAATGGGAATTTTGGAGTGCGGTCGATTTGACCGTTGGGAACGGTCTACTGGACCGGACTCGACTGGAAAACAGAGTAGGTGGGGCAGAACGGGTTTTTTTCTACCGGTCGGTGTGCATGAAGAGGGATTTGAGCACGTCGTAGTTTTCGATGCAACGTCCGGCGCCTAGCACAACGGCTTCGAGAGGGGCATCGACGATGTTGACCGGCACTCCGGTAACGCGGGCAAGGCGTTGATCGAGGCCTCGCAGTAGGGAACCGCCGCCGACCAGATGGATGCCGGTACGGATCACGTCTTGGGCGAGCTCTGCGGGGGCTTGACCGAGACACGCCACCACGGATTTACAAATCGCCGAGGTGAGGTCATCGATGGCTTGGCGAACTTCGCCCGGGTGCAGCACAATCGTTTTGGGCAGGCCCGTCATGATTTCACGTCCGCGCACTTCGGCTTGCACTTCATCGGCGGTAGGGGCTGCGGAACCAACAGCAATCTTGATTTCTTCAGCCGTACGTTCACCTACGGCAATGCCATGTACACGTCGGATATAGGTCTGGATGGCGGCGTCGAAATCGAAACCCCCTACGCGGATGGCTTGCAATGCCACGGTGCCACCGAGGGAAATCAGTGCGGTTTCACTGGTGCCACCGCCAATGTCCACAACCATGGAACCAATGGGTTCATGCACCGGAAGCCCGGCCCCGATTGCCGCAGCCATGGGTTGATCGATCAACTGGGCTTGAGCCGCGCCGGCGCGTCGGGCAGCTTCGGTAACGGCGCGTTTTTCCACTTCGGTGATGGCCGACGGAACACAAATCAACACTTTTGGTCGATTGAATTTGGAGACGCCAACTTTTTGCAGGATCTGGCGGATCATGCGCTGGGTAACGTCGTAATCGGTAATGGCCCCTTGGCGCAGCGGACGTACGGCCACGATGTAACCGGGGGTGCGACCAATCATTTGCCAGGCATCACGGCCAATGGCGAGCACTTCTTGGGTTTGGCTATTGAGGGCAATAACGCTGGGCTCATTGAGAACAATGCCTTCACCCTTGGCGTACACCAGGGTGTTTGCAGTACCAAGATCAATGGCAAGGTCGCGGGCCAGGGTGGACTACCTCTCCTGAGCGCTGCCGTTGTCACGGCCAGAAGCGGGATTTTGCTGACGGCTTGCATCAAAGACGCCGTTTGGGTTTTGGTTGGGTAGCCGTCGTGGCGAGTTACGGGTTTCCGGGCGAGCGAGCGGATCATTTGATGGATCGAGCGCTTCGAGCCCGCGTTGAAACTGCCGCATCGTCTCTTCCATGGAGGTTGCGTTGCGATCGCGATACATGCGAAACCCGACCATAAGCGCGCCGAAGATCGCCACTAGGCCAATCACGAGAAGAAATTTCATGAAGGGTGTCCTGCGCTGTTCGTTTCGGGGGGATTTTGGGGGGAATCGGCGAGGGGAGTAGCGGCGATTGAGCTTGGGGGCGTGAGCAAGTTGGCTTCGGTGATGTCGGTAGCGGCCAGGCCCCAATCCGAGCCACCGTCCCAGAATTCGCGTTTCCAGATGGGCACAGTGGCTTTGAGCGAATCAATACCAAACTCAGCAGCGGCGAACGCTGAAGCTCTATGCGGAGTGGATACGCCAACGATGACCGAAGATTCACCCAAGCTCAAAGGTCCAACTCGATGCAGGATTGCTACTCGACCGACACCGGGCCATTGGCGACGAAGTTCTGCAGCGATGGTTTCGAGGCGGGGCACAACCTGAGATTCATAGGCCTCGTACTCAATCAACGTCACCCCAGTCCGATGTTCTGCGTGATCGCGCACCACGCCGGAAAACACCACGACGGCGCCGCACTGTGGCTGAACGCACCATTCGTAAATCGGGCCAACGGGCAGCGGGTCTTCAGTTAGGGCGCACCAGTAATGGCCCGTTTCTGGCGGAACCAGGGGCCGGGAAGGCGGTGATGACACCGTTTTCTCGTCGCCTGACAATGCCATGTGCGCATTCTAGGGGCCGGTTCGCTTCCGCCCAAGGTTCTAGGGCTTTTGCACGAGCAATTGCTCAGTTTTGTTCGCTATTTGTCTTCCGCCGATTCGGTGTTCGTGGTTTGCGACCGAGAAGGCCCTGCGTTTGCTGGTTATGCCAGCAAGTCCTCAGCCGCTTGACGTACCTGCCAATCGCGATCGCCGGTGGCCTCGGCTAAAGCGGCTTCAACGTCTTCACCTTCGAATGACGCGAGAGCGATTACGGCACGCCTTCGGACGGTTGCCTTGTCTCCAATGGCGTGCAGGATCGGGGCTTTGGCTTCAGGGGTGCCAATACAGCCGAGGGCGGCTACCGCGGCTTCGCGTACGAGGGCGTCGGCGTGGTGATAGACGGTCTCGCTGAGGGTTTGGAC
>JAYUVJ010000280.1:0-2660 GCA_043754155.1 Acidimicrobiia bacterium | reverse complement strand
GGTCCCATCGCCAAGGCAGCCCAACAAATCCTTCTCGCCCTAAACCTCGGGCCGAGCAGCCTGAGCGGCTCAACATCTCAAGGCTCACCTCGAGACCCGGCACTTTCACCTGCACGAGTGCCCCTCATCGCGGTCGTTGGCGCAGGTGGGAAGTCCACCACCACGTTTTCGGTGGCCACAGCCCTTGCCGCTCAGGGGAAGCGAGTCGTTGTATCCACCACCACCAAGATGGGACATGATCAAACCGGAGGCCTAAAACGAACACCGCCCAAGGCGTCGGCAGTGGCAAATGCTTTGAACGATCCTGGCGTGTGCCTGGTGGTCGTCGAACAAGCCGATCCAAGCTCACCCAAGGTTGTAGGTCCGCCTCCGGGTTGGTTCGATGAGCTGGCCGCCTCAGGACTTGTTGATGCCATTGTGCTTGAGGCGGACGGGGCGAGGCGCAAAAACGTTAAGGCCCCCGGGCCGCGTGAACCAGTTCTTCCTTCGTCCACCACGCACGTACTTGCCATACTGGGTGCCGATGCGCTTGATCGAGTAATCGAAGACCAGGGACATCGTCCTATGCGCATTGCCGCGGCATCGGGTTGCGGTCCCTACGATCTTCTTACTGCTGAACGAGCGGCGCGGCTAATAACAAGTGACATCGGTGGACGTAAAGGCGTGACGGCGGACATGGGCTTCTGCGCAGTACTTACGAAAGTGGCCAGCGACAACCGGGTAAATGCCGAGCGAGTGGCCACGCTGGTGGCGGATGAAGGATTTCAGATCGTTCTCGTACCATTTGACCTCCAAGCAAAAGACGTGGTCCGCCCATAAGGCATTGCTCCCAATATTTCCGTGTGAAGTCACCATGGCTAGTTGGCAGGGAATCGACAGTAAACAATGGACCGCCACCGTTCGCGATGTGGCAGAACGAAAAGCCATGGAAGATCGTCTTGTTAATCGAGCGTTTCATGACCCACTCACCAAACTCGCCAATCGTTCACTCTTCCGAAACCGGGTTGAACATGGAGGTACTCGCCTATTCAAGGCTGCATCGTTTGTGGGCCTACTGTTCTGCGATCTCGATGACTTCAAACGGATAAACGACACACTGGGCCATGCTGCTGGTGATGAGCTGCTAGTTGCCGTCGCGCAACGTTTGCAAGGATTGCAAGGATTGCAAGGATTTTTTTCCAAATTTAATTTAGGCCCGAACCCGGAACATCCGAAGATACTCCTATGGGTCAATCATATTTGCGGCGGATCGCGGGCGTGGTTGCAGCGTTCATTCTCGCCGGGATCCCTGCGATCTCCTCATCTAATACGGCACTGGCAAAAGGTAGGCCAAGTTCAAAGGTTCCCAAATTCGTTGCCGTAACAGCCGAACTCAAGAAACCCTATGGTGGCCAAATTCCACAACCCCTAATGATCGGTGGCCTGCGACTCCCTGGTCAGGTGATCGGCCCAAACATTAATGTGGCAACTTCGGCTGGCATGCGTCCACAGTTTTGGGCAGGGGTTAATCTAGGCGCAACGTTGCCCGGCACTTCTCCCGGTGAATTGGCCCCTAAGCGAACCGATTATGACCGGTGGTTGCAACAGATCGGCGAGCTCGGTGCCACTGTAGTACGTATCTATACAATTCTCCGACCAGAATTCTATGATGCTCTGCGCGCATATGATCTCGCCCACTCTCAAGATCCAATCTTCGTGTTGCACGGTGTTTGGATCCCCGAAGACGAGATGCTACAAACTCGAAACGCTTTTGACGTAGAGGTAACTACCAAGTTCCGCTCTGAACTCGCCGATGCGGTGGCCGCAGTCCACGGCGATCTCCTACGACCTGCCAAGATCGGTCACGCCAGCGGCGCGTTCACTAGCGACATTTCACCATGGGTTATTGCGTATTCGATTGGCGTGGAATGGGACCCGGGAGTAGTGGAGAACACAAACTTGATCAACCCAACCGCCAGTGTCGATTCTGCTACTGGGGTGGTTACACAGACATCACCCAAACTCGGACAAGTCGGTACTTTCATCACGACAACGGCCGACGCAAATCCCATGGAACGCTGGATTGCCTCGATGCTTGATTACGTTGCCATCCTGGAGGCGAAGCGAGGTTGGAGCCGCCCTCTCACATACACAAACTGGGTAACCGCTGATCCAATTCGTCACCCCGAGGAACCACTACGCACCGAAGACCTCATCTCCGTTGACGCGAAACACCTCGCCGCCACACCAGCTTGGCTCGGAGGGTTCTTTGCTTCCTATCACGCGTATCCCTACTATCCCGATGGCATCCGCCTTCAACCCGACTACTTGACATACCGTCGCCCCGCTACAAACACCGCTGACGCTTACGCTGGCTATCTCCACGCACTCCATCAGCATCACGGTGACCAGGCCGTGATGATCACCGAGTTTGGACAACCCTCAAGCATCGGTGTTGCTCATCGCGGACCAAATGACCGTAACCAGGGCGGGCACTCCGAACAACAGGCGGGTATCAACAATGCCGAGATCATGCGCATCATCGCCGAGGAAGGTTTCGCTGGTGGAATGGTGTTTGAGTGGCTCGATGAATGGTTTAAGTTCACGTGGAACACCGTGGAACACGAGCTTCCAAAGGATCGACGTTCAATGTGGCGTAACCCTCTCACAAACGAGGAACA
>JAYUVJ010000279.1:0-3633 GCA_043754155.1 Acidimicrobiia bacterium | reverse complement strand
TTGAGAAAGACCAGTTTGCGGTTGCCATAGTGATACGCCAAGGCGCCAAATGGTTCTGGCCGCAACGCCACTTTGGGATGCAGTTTGTACGCCTGCATGGGGTCAAGTGTTGTGGCGGGTGTCATCATTGGAGCAGGCTACTTCGGCGGTTGTCGAACTCTAAGTAGATGCCCGTTTCACCTTTGGGCGCAATCGTTGCGTACTGGGCGGATTTCATCCCAAAGGTGAGACAGTTTCAACCGATTCGAGTTGCCAGGTTTTGAGGGTTGCAAGCGGGAGGGCCTGAGAGAAAAAGTACCCTTGGCCAAAGACGCACCCGAGTTCAACCAGTTTTTCTAGCTGCTCCTTCGTTTCGATGCCTTCTGCAACGGGTGCAAGCTCCAGTGAATAGGCCATGGCGATGATGGCGCGAACCAGTGTGGCATCGGATTGTGCGTTGATGGCCTTCACGAAAAGTTGGTCGATCTTGATGATATCGAGAGGAAAGCTGTGGGCTGCCGCGAGCGAGGAATACCCCGTGCCGAAATCGTCGAGTGCTAACTGAATGCCATGTGCACGTAAGGCATGAACGTTGGCGATGACCGAATTGGAATCGGCGAGCGCAGTTCTTTCGGTTATTTCGAGCACAAGTCGTCTCGGGTCCATGCTGGAACGAACCAAAATGGCCATCACCGCATCGACGAAGTCAACAGCAGCAATTTGTTGAGGAGAAACATTCACGTGCAACTCCAAAGGTTCGCCACGCGTGTTGGTCATCGGGGAAATGTCGTTACAGGCTTGCTCTAGGGTCCACGAGCCAATCGACACGATGGCGCCGCTCTCCTCAGCGAAAGGAACGAAACGATCCGGTCCGAGTCGGCCGAGTTCGGGATGGTTCCACCGGATAAGGGCTTCAACGCCAACCGTTGTGTGGGACCGCAAAATCATGATCGGTTGGTACTCAATTACCAGTTCGTTTCGGGCAACGGCACGTTCAAGCCCAGTAATAATTTGCAGTCGTTCTCGGGCCGAATCATCCATGCCTGGCTCAAACAATTTGTGCTGGCCCTTGCCCGCATTTTTCGACTGGTACATGGCCACATCGGCACTGCGAAGCAACTCTTCCATCGGCACACCGGCCGCAGCCGCAGCTACACCAACGCTGGCATGGATGTGCACCAGTCGACTACTGATTTCCATCGAAGGAGCCATGTTGATCGAGACGCGTTCAGCGACCGCTAATGCCCGTTGACTAGACGCATCAGAACTCAGCACTATGGCGAATTCGTCACCCCCCAGGCGGGCAACCAAATCACCTTCGCGCACAGCTAGGCGAAGCCGGTTTGCCACTTCTACTAGGACATCATCACCTGCTTTGTGACCGAGACTGTCGTTGATGATTTTGAAATCGTCGAGATCGATCAACAACACGGCGCGGTTTTTTCCCGTTGCCTGTTTGAGTACCTCATTGAGCATGGCACGATTAGCGAGACCGGTAAGCGCATCATGGTTGGCTTGGTGACGTAGTTTCTCCTCGAGTCGACCGAGAACGCCGAGTGAACGCTCTAGCTGACTGTTTTCGACGCCGATTGCTACCTGCTTGCCAAGCAATTCGAAGAGCCGACGATTGTCTTCGGTAAAGGGAGATTCACTCTCACCTTGATCAGCCACGATGAGCAGACCACTTACCTCACTATTAACCGTAAGTGTGTATATTAATGCATGATTGGCGACGAGCTGGTCCAACAGCTGAAGCTCTTTATGGTTTGCGTCGTTCCTGTGACATACCAGTGCATCTCCCGGTTCAGGAATCCAGCGAGGTTGGCTGCCAAGTTTTGTGATGCCGCCAACAGTTTGTCCAACACAAAAGCTCATCCACTGGCCGCTGTCGGCACGTCGAAGCAATACCGCACCAAAGTCTGCCTGAAAACTAGTAAGTGAACGTTCCAAGAGGCTGGTAAGTGCCTGTTCTATATCGGGCGTGTTGTGAATGCTTTGTGCAGTTTCGTAGAGAAACTCGACATTGGTTCTTCGGGTGTGCTCAAGCACGATCTGGCTAAAGGCAAGATAGAGCAATCCAAGGGGTACGACGCCGACGATCGCCACCCCGGGCGCAACGCTGAGCACAATGGCGATCAGCACACCCATGGCAGCCACGGCGATGCTGTTCAACTCGGAGAAGAAAATGACCCGCGGCGCTTCGGTAAGGGCAGCCCATCGCTTTTCGGCGATAGATCGCACCATTCCCACAAGCACGGCTTGAACGGCGGAGGCAATGGCAGATCCAAGGATGATCCCGAACCACAATCGCAGGCTGGTGGTGTGCGCATTCGGACCAGCAAGCGCCCGAGTGGTAGCGATCACCACGCTTGCGGCTATCGAGGTTGCACCCACGTTGAAAAGAAGCCGGGTGGCGGGGGCTCGTCGGCCTAGAAAGACCAGAGTTAAGCCAATAGCGGTGGCGGCGAGGAACTGCCTCGGCGGATAGAACGCTGCCCCTAGTGCGTAGCTAATCTCACCGAGGGTAAAGGTTTGGGCATCGTTTCGGTACCGGACGGAGAACAAACAAAGCTCGGCGCCCGCAGCAATGGCGATCATCAAGTACCAAGGCAGACCTAGTGGTGTGGGTAAAACGGGGGTGGTTGAGGAGCCCAGCTTGGACGCGATGAATACTGCTCCGAGAAGGAGCAGGGCATTGAAAGCCCAGACACCGGCGTTCTTTCTTCCAAACATCGCAAATATTCCTGCCGCGCTCATCGTCGTTCCGGGAAAGTTTCTTGAGGTCTTTCGCTGGTCGGTTGCGGGTTTGCTTGGCGACGCACGGGATGAATGCACAAGGAGGGCCCCATTCGGGACCCTCCTCTGGTGCGCGTTTACCCAAATCACGTGCGTAGGGATTTCCGGTGATTTGCCGGTGATTTGCAGTGATCGCAGTGATTTGCAGTGATTTGCAGTGATTGCAGTGATTGATGCGATTGATGTGATTGGTTATTGGATATGCCGTGGGCGAGCATCTCGCCACTGCGTGAAGTCTGTGACTCTCGTGTAAGGCTGACGAGTTTCCCCGCCGTCTTTCCTCGCAGTCAGTTTAGGAACTATTCGTATCTAGGGTTGTGATTCCTAGGTAAGGGGTGATCAGCCCCAGCCCACCGCATACATCTTGATTGTGGCTGTGGGTGTCTTGCTTGGAGCCACGGTGGTAGTTGGAGCCGCGGTGGTAGTTGGAGCCACTATTACGGCTATCGTTCCGGAGGTCCTGGCCCCGCCGTTCGCAGCGCTCGCTCCGCTTGAAGCCGCTCCTATGCCAGCTGCGGTTATGGCCACGATGGCCAAGCCTGCGGCTAAACGAGCGGTGCGCTTTGGGCCCCACGACGTACCCTTTTTCGATGCTTTCATTTGATTTTCCTTTGTGCTTTCAAACGTCTGGCGAGGAAGTTGTTTGGTTGGCTGAGGGGTCGCCGTGTCCCCCTCAGAAAGAATTACTACGGAGAGTGTTCACCACTGATTAGATTTGGTCAATACCACGGAGAGCGTTTTTGGCCGAATGAATCGGACGGCCCATTGCCTTTTCCCATACGTTCATAAATGAACCAACCTTCACGTGAGTTCGCAGGTTCTTGAGTTCGTGGGTACTTGAGTTCGTGAGTTCGCGGG